>CADEER010000019.1:0-3728 GCA_902826395.1 uncultured bacterium | reverse complement strand
CAACTCGTCGACGAGCTCCGCCCGTCGTTGATGATCCTCGATCTGATGCTTCCGAACGCCGACGGACTGGACATCTGCAAGATGGTGCGGCAGCGGACGCGATCATCGCGTCTGCCGATCGTCATGCTGACGGCGAGAGCCGCCGAGGTGGATCGCGTGCTCGGCTTGGAGTTCGGGGCCGACGATTACATCACCAAGCCGTTCAGTCCGCGCGAACTGCTGGCTCGCGTCAAGGCAGTGCTGCGCCGAGCAGAGGCGGGCGGTACCGAGGATCAACCGCGCGATGTGTTCGAACGCGGCCGACTCAGGATGGACTTCGAGAGCCACGAAGTGTGGCTGGACGGCAAGATCCTGGAGATGAGTCTGCGCGAGTTCGAGCTGCTCAAATTCTTCGTCCGCAATCCCAACAAGGTGTTCGACCGACTCACCATCCTCGATCTGGTTTGGGGCGGCGACACCTATGTCGAGCCGCGCACGATCGATGTGCACGTGCGCCGCTTGAGAATGCTGATCGAGAGGGACGCGAGTCGCCCCGACCTGATCCAAACGGTTCGTGGAGTCGGTTACAAGTTCATCCCCGAAGCCCTGGATTGAGATGACCAGGCGGCGGTCCGCGCGTACGATCGGCGGGCGGAAGAGCGGGTGGAAGGGGTGACCGAGATCGGCATCGCGGGCTGGGTCGTCGCGGCGATCGCGCTCCTGGTTTCCCTGCGCCGGCAGCAGCGATGGCGGCGGTGGTCGTTCGAGCTGGCGAGATTCATCGCGGCGCAGCGAACGGCGGAGACCGCCTCCGGGGTCGAGCTTCCGCTTGCCTGGACCGATGAGCAGGATTCGGTCGACTTGGCGTTGCGGCGGTGGCGCGATCGTATCGACGAAGCCGATCGCGAAGTCGGGCGTCTGGCCGGTGTGATCGACGGCATGGTCGAAGGTGTCGTCGTGATCGACGGCGATGGTCGCGTGGTGTTGGCGAATGCGCGAGCCGAGGATCTCCTCGACCTGCCGCACGCGGAGAACAACCAGGGGCGATTGCTCGCGGAGCTCAACCGTCACCCCGATCTACTCGACATGGTGCGATTGGTGCGCGAGGAGGGCGACTGGGACGAGCCCATCGTCCAAGAAGTGGCGGTGGGCTCCACGCAGAGCGTCACCTTGCAGGTCACGGCATCGCGTTTGACGGCGCGCGAAGACATGAAGCGCTGGTTCGTCCTGGTGTTCCATGACATCTCCTCCATCCGTCAGCTCGAACGGGTGCGCCGCGATTTCGTCGCCAACGTTTCACATGAGCTGCGCACACCGCTGGCGGCGATCGGGGGTTACACCGAGACGCTGCTTGGCGGGGCGATGGACGATCCGGAGCGAGCGCGGCGGTTTCTCGGTATCATCGAGCGGCACAGCGATCGGCTCGGGCGCCTGGTCGACGATCTGCTGACGCTGTCCGATCTGGAGCTTGGCCGCGCCGCGCTGCGCCGCGAAGCGCAAGACGCGCGCGAATTGACGAATGCGTGCTTCGAGACGCTGCGCAGCAAGGCGGAAGGCGCCAAGGTGACGCTCGAGAATGCCGTGAGCGAGGATCTCCCGGCGCTCGATGCGGACGCCGATCGAATGGAGCAGGCGTTGCTCAACCTGGTCGACAACGCCATCAAGTACACGCCGAGCGGGGGCCACGTGCGCGTGGTCGGTCGGCTGGTCGATGCCTCGATCGCTCCTGACTCGGTGCCCCTCGATGGCGTGTCGCGATTCGTCGAGCTCGCCGTGTCGGATACCGGCGTCGGGGTTCCTCCCGACGACCTGGCGCGCCTGACGGAACGATTCTACCGCGTCGACAAGGCGCGCTCACGCGAGCTGGGAGGCACGGGTCTCGGCTTGGCGATCGTCAAACACATCGTTCAGGCGCACGGCGGCTGGATGACGATCGAGAGCGAGCTGCACCGGGGAACGACGGTGCGGATCTTCCTACCGCCGATCGCCGATGATGCCGTCGCCGGGCGTCGAAGTCGCGCCGGCGCCGCCGACTAGGGCGATCTCGGATCAGTCGGCGACGAGGCGGGGGATACAGAAGCAGCCGTCCTTCAACACGCCGCCGACGTGAGCACATCCCTCGACGACACAGTCCAGGTCGTCGACAGAGGGTGGGCTCGCGCCCTCGCAGCCGTCGAACTCGACCACGACCATCGGCACCGGAATACGCTTGGCGTCGGCTCGCACGACGCGCAGGCTGTGATCGACGTCGAAGACCGCGTTGATGCTGCTCGATTCGCCAAAGTCGACGCGCTCGACGACGCTCTTGTCCTTGCCCGTACCCGGCAGGCTCAGTTTGTCTGTGCGATAGGAGAGATGGATCGTCGCCGCCGTCGGCTCCCAAGCCGGATGGCTCTGGAGAGCGACGGCGACTTTGTGGCGTCCCGCCGGCGTGCACGCGCGCGGCTTGCAGTCCTCCGCGCACGTCTCGCAAGTCTCTCCGCCCGACACGAGCCCGTCGCCGCAGACGGCGCGCTTCGGAACCGGCGTAGGTGGCACCTCTACCTGTTCGACGCGCGGTTCGGCTGCGGCCATGCTGCCCGTGACGAGCAGCATCAGGGCGGCGGCGAGCCAGAGCGAGCGGCAGTGCGGGGTATCGATCATCGTTGCGTGCTCCTATGTGCGATGGACGTGCTGGTTTCGGTAGCCGCCGATCCGACCCGTTCGGCGACGCTACTGCTTCGCCCGTGAGGCGAGTGAGGCGGGCAACTAATTCGCGGCGGTCTACTGCGCTCCGACGATGCGACAGGAGCAACCGGGGATCGGGCCACCTTGGCCGCTGCAGCCTTCGACGTAGCAGCCGAAATCGGCGACGGTTGGTATTGCCGCGCCGCTGCAGCGGTCAAAGGTTGCGGTAGCGAGAAGCCCATCTGCCAGGGGACTGGTGCGGACGATGATGAGACGCAGAGCGTAGTCCAGGTCGGTTGGCGTGGAGAGGAAGGGCGGTGGTGGCGCGACGGCGACGCGGCCGCGCACGTCGCGCGACGCGCCCCTGCCTGGAATGCTCACGATGTCGCTGCGGTAGCCTACCAGGACCGTCGTCGAGGTCGGTACGGTGCCGATCGGCGCTTCGAACTCGATACGAAACGGAAGCTGCTCCGCCGCAGTGCAACTGCCGATGACGGCGTCGGCCGGACAACTCGCCCCGGCCGGGTCTCCGACCAATCCCAGCGTCGGGTCTTGGAAGTTCTCCCCCGGCTCCAGGAATCCGTTGCCGCACACCGGCCCGGCAGAGGGCTCATTGGTCGCCGTGGGAGTTGAAGTTGCGGGCGGCGGGGTTGCGGTGGGTGTGGCGGTCGGTGGCTGCGGCTGCGTGTTGGTCGGGCTGTTGCTTGGGGTGTTGGTGACCTCGGCGATTGTCGCCGACGGCGGCGGCGGTGTTTCGGACGGGCTCGGGATGCTGCTGGGTGAAAATGTCGGAGTTCGCGTCGCCGTCGGAGGCGAGGTGTTGGTCGTGGTCGAGCTCGGAGTGAACGTCCGGGTGAAAGACGGTGTCGCCGTGCGGGTGACCGTCGATGTCGCCGTGGCAGTCGCGGTTCCGATCGGTGTGCCCATCGTCCGCATGACGGTAGCGGTCGCGGATGCCACCGCGGTCGCTGTGGAAGTTCGCGTCGCGATACCGGTCGGAGTCCTGGTGTTGGTTCGAGTTGCGGTTGCGAGCGCCGTCGCTGCCGTGGTCGGTTCCACTGCCTCGCTCGCGGTCGGTGTCG
>CADEER010000018.1:28465-60725 GCA_902826395.1 uncultured bacterium | reverse complement strand
TCTCCGCTTACTGCTGCCACGCCAAAGCCGAATGTCTTCGAGAAGATCTCGCGGATCCAGGGGGCTTCCGGGTGCTTGTCAACGACCATTGACGGGGCCAGCGCCCACAGCGCCAGCTTCACGAACGTCCTGCGCAGCTTCGGGTTGGCGCTCGGATCGTTGATGTGCTGGAGGAGCATCTCAGCGACGTCGGTCACCGCCTTCACGTGATAGCGTCTGCGGAAGACGTCGGCGTCATAGTCGCGTTCGACGTCGAGGAACGAGCTCCACAATACGGTGTGCAGCTCCTGATGCTTCTCGGTCCAGTCATCAGGACCGACTGCCGATTCGAACACTCTTGCCCCCCTGCGAAAGTTACGAGCTAACGGGCGGCTCAATACAACGGAAAGGAGCGGTCCGCAAAGAGAGATGGCGAACCGCTCGGCGAATGCGCGTACTATCGCCTGCGCCAGGCGGTGCGGAGGTGGTCGACGACCGCTGCCAAGCCGTCGGGCGTCAGCTCCGGCCCCGTCCTCAGATCGGGTGGGCCGGGCCAGGATGTGTCCGGGTAGTCGATGCCCTCGTGACTGCGCGAGCCCGCGTAGCGAGGGATGACGTGAAAGTGCACGTTTGGATCGACCATCATCAGCATCAGATAGTTGATCTTCTCGTAGTCGACGATCCGGCGCAGATTCGCCTCTACATCCCCGATCACGGCGCCGAGCTCGGCGAACGCTCCGGCGGAGATGTCCGCGAACGCCGTCACGTCGTCGCGGCAGGCTAGGACGAGCGAACCGAGGGTGATTTGCTTCGGGCGCGCCAGCACAACCCAATGCTCGTGCTCGGCGACCGCCGCACGCGGGTAGCCGAACTTCCGCATCGTTTCGTTGACCGCGGTCACGATCGCTCAGAGCCCTGCCCCGCCCCGTCAATCCAGATCGCTGGCGCTGTGGCGCTCCGGGACGCGCAGCTCTTCCGGGCCCCAGGCCTTGTTGACCCGCTGGCCGCGCTGCACGGCGGGGCGTGCCGCGATTGCGTCCGCCCAACGGGCGACGTTCCCGTACGACTTCACATCGAGGAACTCCGCCGCCTGGTAGAGGTTCTCCCGCACGAGACCGCCGTACCATGGGTAGGTAGACATGTCGGCGATGGTGTACTCGTCGCCGCCGAGATACTCGCGCTCGGCGAGGTTGCGATCGAGTAGATCGAGTTGGCGCTTCACTTCCATGGCGTAGCGGTTGATCGGGTATTCGAGCTTCTCGGGCGCGTAGGCGTAGAAGTGTCCAAAGCCACCACCGAGAAAGGGAGTGGCGCCCATCTGCCAGAACAGCCACGAGTAGCACTCGGCGCGCGCTGCTGGATCGCGCGGCAGGAAGGCGTCGAACTTCTCCGCCAGGTACAACAGGATCGCGCCCGACTCGAATACGCGCGTCGGCGGCGAAGTGCTGCGGTCCAGGAGAGCGGGGATCTTCGAGTTCGGATTCACCGCGACGAAGCCGCTGCCGAACTGCTCGCCTTCGAGGATGTTGATGAAATAGGCGTCGTACTCGGCTTCCTGCCGGCCGATCGCCAACAGCTCCTCGAGCATGATGGTGACTTTGATCCCATTCGGCGTGGCCAGTGAGTAGAGCTGCAGCGGGTGTTTGCCGACCGGCAGCTCCTTCTCGTGCGTAGGTCCCGCGACGGGACGATTGATGCCGGCAAATCGGCCGCCCATGTTGGCGTCCCACTGCCAGACCTTCGGCGGCGTATACGTGGAAGAGTCGCTCATGCCAGCCCCTTCGCACAAAGCCGCCGCTGCGTCGAGCGTGCCGCATCGATACGGGTCATTCGCCTTGACAGGTTGCTGACCCGATGGGAGCGTCGCCGCATTTGACGACGGTTGGGGAAGAGCGGTGGCGGAAGCGACGCCGTTGATCGGATTGGTGCGACGCTGGGGCGGCCGCATTCTGCTCGCCGCCGCCGGGATCATCGTCGCCCTGGCGTTGATCGAGTTGCTGCTGCGCCTCGGCGGTCTGCTCTATGAGCCGGAACGCAGCATCGAGGGCGGCGGAACGGTGAGCGCTGACGGCGTCTACCGCATACTCTGCCTCGGCGAGTCGACAACCGCCGGTATCGATGCCGGCGAAAAGTCCTATCCTCAGCAGCTCGAGGAGATCCTCAATGAAAAGGCGGGCGGCAAGGCGCGGTTCGAGGTGATTAACGGCGGCCGGCCGGGCACCACCACCGACGTCATCGTCGCCAGGCTGCCGGAAATGCTCGAACGCGACGACCCCGACATCGTCGTCACGATGATGGGCGTCAACGACGGCCATCTGATCGACCCGGTGTTCCAGACCGGCAGCTCGCTGCGGGTCTGGAAGCTCTTCGAGATGCTCTACCACTCCTATCGCCCGCCACCCGTCGAGGATCAGATCGAGGACTTGTTGGTGCGCGCCGAGGCAGCACTGCAGCACCGGCCAGATACGACGGCCGAGCTCGCGGCGCAGGTGCAACAGTTGGCGCCGCGCGATCCGCGCGGTCATATCGCCCTCGCCGAGGCGCGCGTCGCGCAGAACCAGATCGAAGCTGCGGCCGCCGCCTACGTGAAAGCATTCGAAGTCGACGCGCCGGTGGTGGTTGGGTACGCGTTCGGCGTCGAGAATCCGTTCGTCGGCGTGCTCGACTGGGTGGCGTCGCGAATGCCGCAAAGCTCCGACGCCCTGGCGGCGCGCGCCGTGATCGCGTTTCGCCGTCGCGATACCGCCGGCGCCGAGTACTACTCGAGACGGTCGACCGAGATCGATCCGCGCAACACGGTCGCTTGGGTGGTCCACGGCCGCGTGCTGGAGATCATGGAATCGCCCGAGGAAGCCCGGCGCAGCTACGAAGCGGCCGTGGCAGCCAATCCGCGGCTGGTCTACCTGCTGGCCGGCGACCTGCTCATCGGATCGCCGGAGCTCGCCGCGGTCGCAGCCGCGGCGCCTCGACCCGAAAGCCCCGACCCGACGGTTGAGCCGACTTCGCAAGAGCTATGGTTCCGGCGCGCCAGAAGCGAGCTCGACGAGGGACTGCGCGGCCTGCATCTGAAACAGAGTTGGGAACAGATCGCCCGCGGTGCCACGCAGGACGCGGCGAAGGGGCTGCAAGGTCTCGCCGAGGCCGATGACGAAGTCAGCGCGCGCGTGCGTATCCGCGCCCATGGTCAGCTCGCGGTTCTCGCCTTGCAGGACGGCGACGCGGATCGCGCCGAGAAGCACCATCGCGCCGTAGAGGAGTTGCTGCGCAGCGGCACCAATCCGACTACTGCGACCAACTATCTCGAGCTGCACAGACTCCTCGCGTCGCGCGGCGTGCCGCTGGTGGCCGTTCAGTATCCGATGCGACCACTGGAAACTCTGCAGAGACTGATCGAGGCATCACCGTACGGTGTCGTCTTTGTCGATAACGAGCGCGCCTTCAAGGACACGCTGCTCGGCCGCCCCTACACGGAGATCTTCACCGATCTCTTCGCCGGCGACTTCGGTCATTTGACGGTCGAGGGCAATCGCCTCCTCGCAGCAAACGTGGCCGAAGGCGTGCTCAGCCTCGTGCCGGAGATGCGTCGCGATTGAGACCGACAGATCTGCCGGCGCGATCGCCAAGTGGCGATCACTGTGCCAGAGTTTCGCAATGCCTGACTTCAGCCTTTTCGGAGACGATCACGTTCGCAAGTACGAGGAGACCGGCGGCGCCGTCGGTCACGACTGGAACGACACGAGCTGCCTCATTCTGCACGCGCGCGGCCGCCGTTCCGGCAAAGTGCACAAGGTGCCGCTCATCTACGGCCGCGCCGGGGACGACTACGTGCTGGTAGCGTCGAAGGGCGGAGCACCCGAGAACCCGGGATGGTACGAGAACCTGCTCGCCCATCCCGATGTCGACATCCAGGTCTGGGACCGCGTCATTCCGGTTACTGCTGTCACCGCGACGCCGGAGGAGAAGCGCCGCGTCTGGCCGGTGATGACCGCGCAGTGGCCGGACTACGACAAGTACGAGGCCAAGTCGCCGCGCGACATCCCCGTGGTCCTGCTGAAGCCGCGCTGAGCGACACACCCCGATGGGTGCGTTCCCAGCGGTCGACGTTTGCATTACTCTCCGCTCGCTGGGCTCAACCTGAAGCGGAGAGACACATGCTGGACAAAGACAATGCGGGCAGGATCGGGGCGTCTGCGCTGGCGGCGGAGCTGAGCGACGAGCAGGTTCGGACGCTCGCCGCCGTGGCGGAACTGCACGACCTGGCCGACGGCGAGGTGCTGATCAAACGCGGGGATCGGGACGATCGGCTCTTCGTCGTCGTCACCGGCGCGCTCGAGGTCGGGCTACCGTCGGCCCAGAGCGGCGAGTGGTCGACGGTCGTTCGTCTGCATCCCGGCGACATCACCGGGGAGCTGGCTTTTCTGCAGGACATGGAGCGCACCGCCACCGTGCGCGCCGCTGGGAAGACGACGGTCGTTTCGCTGCGGCGGTCCAACCTCGAGTCGCTGCTCGACACCGACCCGCTGCTGACCTACCGCGTGATGCGCGCGATTCTCCGATCAGTGCACCAGGTGGTGAGCAACATGAACTCCCAGCACGCGCATCTGATCAACTACATCATGGGCTAGCCCCCGAGTGCCCCATCTCTCGACGTGCCTCTGATCGATTACGACCTCGCCGATCTGGCGCTGTACGAGAAGGGCTTCCCGCACGACGTCTTCTCCGAGCACCGGCGCGCGGCGCCGGTATGGTGGCATCCGCCGACAACCCACACGCCGGACGGCGTCGGCTTCTGGTCGGTGGCGACGCACGCCGAGTCGCTGCTGGTGATGCGCGACCCCGACACGTACTCGTCGGTGGGCGGCGGCAATCGGCCACAGGGCGGCACGATCTTGCCCGACAACCAAATGGCGGGCTTGGCGTTGAATATGATGGACGACCCGCGCCACCAGCGGGTTCGCCGCCTCGTCAGCCACGGACTGACGCCGCGCGTGATCGGGCAGCTCGAGGGCGAGCTGCGACGCCGCGCATCGGTCTTGATCGAGCAAGCCCTTGCGCGAGGCGAATGCGATTTCGTCGGCGAGGTCGCCGCCGAGCTGCCGCTGCAGGCGATCAGCATCCTGCTCGGCACGCCCGAGGAGGATCGCCACCGGCTCTTCGAATGGATCGATCACGTCTTCGACTTTCGCGATCGCGACGCCTTCGAGGAGACCGACGAGACACGCCGCGCCTGGGCCGAGCTCGCGGCCTACGGCAGCGAGCTGATCGCCGGCAAGCGCGCGGCGCCGCGCGACGACATGCTCTCTCTGGTCGCACAGGCCGAGCTGGTCGACGAAGATCCGGCGCGGCTCACCGAGGGCGAGCTGCTGTCGTTCTTCTTCCTGCTCTTCGCCGCGGGCGCGGATACGACGCGCAACGCGATCGCCGGCGGCCTGCTGGAGCTCATCCGCCACCCGGCGCAGCGCCGCGCGCTAGCCGCGGACGCCTCGCTGTTGCCGAGCGCCATCGAGGAGATGGTGCGCTGGAGCAGCCCCTCCGCCTACAACCGTCGCACGGCGACGCGCGACACCGAGCTGCGCGGCGAGAAGATCCGCGCCGGTGACAAGGTGGTGTTCTGGGAAGCATCGGCCAATCGCGACGAGCTGGTGTTCGCCGACGCGATGACGTTCGACATCCGCCGCCAGCCGAATCCGCACATCGGCTTCGGCCACGGAATCCACCATTGTCTCGGCGCCAACCTCGCGCGCCTCGAGATGAAAGTCGTGTTCGGCGAGCTACTCGCCCGCTGTGCCGATCTGGATCTCGTCGCGCCGCCGGAGTGGACGCGCAGCAACAAGCACACCGGCCTGCGCCACTTGCTCGTCCGTTTCGGTCGGGCGTAACCCAACGCCCTCAGCGGGCATCGCCCCGCGGCAGCGACAACACGACCGATCCCGTCGCGTGGTCGCCGAGGTCGTTGGCGACGCGGATGGCGAGCTCGATCAGCCGCTCTTCCGGTTCGTCGGTGACTCGCGTCACCTCGCCGGTGAAGCGCAGCACCTTGCGCGGCACGGCAGGCACGCCGAGGCGAATCGAGATCTGCCGGATCATGACCTGTGGCCCGGCCCAGTCGGTGACGAAGCGCGAGACGTAGCCGTTGGTGGAGAGGATGTTGAGAAAGATATCGGGGGCTCCCTGCGCGCGGGCGAACTCCGGATCGTGGTGCGCCGGCATGAAGTCGCGCGAGGCGATCGCGGTCGCGACGACGCGAGACGGCGTCACGTCGAGATCGAGCGGCGGCAGCGAGTCGCCGACGGCAATTTCGTCGCCGCGGCTCATGCGCCACCTGCAAAGACGGCCGGGTCGATCGTGGACGGATCGAACTTGAAGATGCGGAACATCTGCCGTCCGACGCATTCACCGCGCTGGTCGGTGTACTTCATCGTCCAGGTGACGAAGTAGCCGCGGCCGAGCGAAGTCTTCTTCAAGGGCGAGATCGACTCGAGCACGATGTCCGACACCAGCCGATCGCCCGGTCGAAGGTAGCGCTCGAAGGTGAGCTCGGAGTTCGTCGCCAGCGTGCCGACGTAGCCGGCCTCGTCCAGCATGGCGATCGGATGATCGGCGGGGATCTCGTCGGGCGCGCCGCCGCGCTCGGCGATGCCGTCGATGCGCGGCCGCGGGAAGGTCCACGTCTGGAGCATCGCCGGCGGCGCCACGATGCCGCCGAAGCGCGTACGAGCGGCCGCTGCGTCGTCGAGGTAGACGGGATTGCGGTCTTCGAACGCGTCCACCCAGTGCCGAATCATCGGCAGGTTGACCTCGTCGGGCGCCTCCACCGGACCGGTCGTGCTGAGCGACTTCCCGACCCAGGCGACGAGCCGTTCGCGCAAACGATCCGAAGCTTCATCTGTCATTGGTACCGACTCCTGATGCCGAGTGACTTGGTTATCCCACGTGTCGTAGCGAACGAAGCCGCATAACGCCACGATCCTGCGAAGCCGGCCGCGCGATCGGATCGCGTGACCGTGTGACCATACTGTGACGCTTCGGCGCTTGGCGACAGTGCCGTCGCGGCGCTAGTCCTCTGCGGGTGAACGAACCGGCGTCTCGGCCGCGCCTGCGCGGCGTCATCCATCATTATTCATTCTATCTGTCGCTACTGGCGGGAGCCGTCCTCATCGCGTTGGCGCAAACGCCGCGCGCCCTCCTCGGGGTGAGTATCTACGCCGCCAGCCTCTCGGCCTTGCTGGGGACGAGTGCACTCTATCACCGCGTCACGTGGTCGGTGCCGACGCGGCGCTGGGTGGCACGCCTCGACCACTCGATGATCAGCATGTTGATCGCGGGCACGTACACGCCGTTCGGCATGGCAGCGGTGTCGGGCACGATGGCCGCGGCCCTGCTGCTGCCGATCTGGATCGTCGCTTCGGCTGGCGTCGTCTTGCACGTTTTGTGGTCAGACGCGCCGAAGTGGTTGAGCGCGGCGATCTATGTCGCGATGGGCTGGGTCGGAGGCGTTGCGATGCCGGGGCTGAGCGAGCAACTGGGTTGGACGCCGACTCTACTCCTACTCGCCGGCGGGATCGTGTACTCGCTGGGCGCCCTTGTTTATGCGTTACAGCGACCCGATCCGATTCCGCACGTCTTCGGATATCACGAAGTCTTCCACTCTCTCGTCGTGCTGGCGGCGGCGGCGCATTTCGCCGCCGTGGCGATCGTCGTGCTCGCTGGTTGAGAGCTGGACCGGCCGAGAACGAGAGCTGGAGTCGTATCGCGGTACGCGAGCTGCGGGCCGCAGCTCGCGTACTTCGGGTACTTCAGGAAGCGCTGACGGCCGGCCGCGAGCGACGGCGGCGGCGGCGACCGCTGCCCGCCGTCTTGTCGTCGCCGGTTGCCGCCGGTGCCGTGCGCGGCTGGTCCGCCTGTCGGCCGCGCGCCGGCCGGCGCGGAGAAGATCGCCGCTGGATCGGCTCGCTCCCGCCGCCTTCGGACTCGAAGCCGGGCTCGGTGCGGCGCGGGATCTGATGCTGCAGCACGGCTTCGATCTCGGCGAGCGACCGCCGTTCTTCCGGCGACACGAAAGTGAAGACGTCGCCCACGGCGCCGGCGCGAGCCGTACGACCGCTGCGGTGGATGTAGTCTTCCGGCGAGAACGGCACGTCGAAGTTGATCACGTGCGAGATGCCGTCGATGTCGAGGCCTCGTGCCGCGACGTCGGTGGCAACGAGCACCGGACAACGGCCGGTGCGGAAATCCTCGAGGGCGGCAAATCGCTCTTCCTGTGAGCGGTCGGCGTGGATGCTCGTCGCCTCGACGCCGGCGCGCCGCACGCCGCGCGCCAGGCGGTCGGCGTCGGCCTTGCGGCGCACGAACACCAGCACCGATTGCATGCCCTCACGCCGCAGCAACCGGGTGAGCAGCGCCGCCTTGCGATCCTGGTCGACCAGGTAGACGCTCTGCTCGATGCCGCTCGCCGGCTTCTGGCGGTCGACGGTCACTTCGGCGGGATCGCGCAGGATCTCGGAAGCGAGCTCGCGAATGCGCGGCGACATCGTCGCCGAGAACAGCAGCGTCTGTCGCTGTGCCGGCAGCGCGGCGAGGATGCGCTTGATGTCGGGGAGAAATCCCATGTCGAGCATGCGATCGGCTTCGTCGAGGACCAAGACCTCGATATTGCGGAGATCCACCGAATCGAAGCGCATGTGATCGAGAAGGCGCCCGGGGGTGGCGACGATCATGTCGCTGCCCGCCTTCAAGCCGCGCTCTTGCGGGTCCATCTTCACGCCACCGACGACCAATACGGCGCTGAGGCCGAGGTAGTAGCCGAGCGCGAGCGCCTGTTCGTCGATCTGCATGGCCAGCTCGCGCGTGGGCGAAAGGATCAGTGCGCGGCTGCCACCGGTGCGGCTGCTGCCGAGTCTCTGCAGCAGTGGCAGCAGGAAGGCCGCGGTCTTGCCGGTTCCCGTCGATGCACAACCGATGAGGTCGCGTCCTTCGAGAATGAGCGGGATGGCTTTTTGTTGGATCGGGGTCGGTTCGGTGAATCCCAGGTCGCCGACGGCGTCGGCGAGCGCAGGGATCAGGTTGAGGTCATTCATCGTGATGGTCATGGGTCTCCAAGCGGCCACTGGTGGCGCGGTTTCTCGCCGGCCCGTGCCGGCATCATGGTCTCGGCGCCGAGACCTTTCCGCTCGGAGCCACGTCGTCGCGCGGGCCGCCCTTCCCTGTCTTCGGCGGCGCCCGCCCACCCTACTCTCGGCAATGTCGGACCCGACGGAAGACGCTCCGGGGACGCCCGAGAAGGGGTTCAATGGCGCGGACTATGGCACGGATCGCCGCATTGCGCCAGTACGGATCTGATCCGCGACCCCGGGACGCTGTACCTACTCCAGGCCGAACATCGACTCTAGACAGCTCTCTTCGTCGCGGCAGTCGTCCGCCGCGACATCCAGCGCCAAAGCGGCCGCGTCAATCTGCATGCGCAGACGATACCCGGCAGCGGCCGCGTCCGTGCAGCCGCCCGTGCCGATGTCGAGTGATTCTGTCGTACCGATCTCGACGAGACACTCGATCCGACCGTCGGGATCGTCGTCGTCGAAGTCCAGATCTTCTACGTCGATCAAGATCAAGGGGCACTCGGGCGTATCGCCGGGGCCGCGCTGGGGCGGTTGATGGGTGCAGACGCGCCCATCGATTTCCTCCTCAACGATCTCGCCCTGGCAGGCCACAACCAGTCGGAACTCGGCGGCCGTGGCCGAATCGAGCGTGTCGACCTGCGCCGAGATCTGGGTCCGGCCATTGGGTGCGAAGTCGGCGCGCCAGACGTCGAAGGATGGCTCGCCCTGGTTGCAGGGCCGCACCTCGCCCTCCACCGTACCGGGCGCACTGTCGTCGCCCCCACATCCCAACACGACCAACAGAGGAAGCACCGCCCAGTATGAGATTCGCATCGTCGATCCTTTCGCCCCATGGAGCAGATGGACGAGCCTTTTACCACGTGGCGGGTGGGCAAGCGACGCGAGGCCGCCCGTTGCCGTCAACCTGTAGCCGCCGCTCGTGAACCTGCGGCCACCATTCGCGTTCAGGCGCGCGGTCAGGTTGCGTGACGGCGGCGGCGATGCTAGCAATTCATTTAGTTTGCACGATTTTTTTACGAATTGCTTTCTCGTTCTAGATCCCACCAAAGCCCCTCGCATCTCGGACGCGGAAGACGCCGCCAGTGGACGACTCGGCCCGGTGGTGACGCAAACGCACGCCGCGACCTGCACGCCGGTGCGTGCGGAGAGGGAGTCTGCATGGCATTCGGAAAGACGTATTCGTCGGCGCCCAGCCGCAAGCAGCCCAAGGGGACTGTGTTCGGCATCGGCCGCCGTGTCTTCGTCAACTGGCCGCGAAAGGGGTCGATCATGCTTCCGGCGACCGACCGCAACGGCGGGCCGTTGGACAACGATCTCGCCGACGGACAGGAGTTGGAGATCCTCTCGTGGCAACCGCGGTCGAGCCTGGGTTTGATCTACGAGGTTCGCCGTTTGCAGGACGACACGGAGTGGTGGATTTCAGCTTCGCATCTGCGCGCCACCGGAGCGCCGCAACAGGCCTCGATCGCCGTGGCCGATTGATCATGGCTTCCGGCAAGCGCGATTCGGCCCTGCGTGACCACGTTCGCCGCGCCTTGAACGATCACATGTCGTCGCTCGGGTTTACGCGGCCCCGCCTCGCCGAGTCCGCCGGCCCGGCGCCAGAGATCGTGCGTCGCAACCCCGGTCGTGGCCGCATCGCCTTTGGCGAGACCGTTTTGAGGAGCGACCTGCAGCGTGCGACGTGCCACGAGAGATTGAAGACCTTCTCGCAGCGCCGGACCCGCAGCCGCAGCACGATTCTGTTCTTCATCGGCATCATCGAAGACGAGCGGGAAGAGGTCGAAGGCCTGCTCGAAAAGCTCGGCATTCGCAGCTCGACCGGCGGTGGCCACGTATTGATCGTGCCGATTGCGCCGCCGGCGAAAAACGGCCGGCAGTAGGCTTGGAAGAGACGGCAGGCAGACAAACGAGAGAACCTCGAGCCTCGACGGGCTCGGACGACAACGGTCGCGGCGCGCCACGGTGGCGCGCCGCGCGAGGCACCCAAGGTCGGGTGTCAGCCGACACGGGACGGATTCCCGGCAGGAGAGTAGTCGGAAATGATGGATGATGCAGGAAAACGCAGCACCGCACTCCGGCGATCCCAACAATCAGCAGGAGTAAGGCAATGCGAGTAACTGGAACGGTAAAGTGGTTCAACGACGACAAGGGCTTCGGCTTCATCGAGCGCGACGACGGCAAGAAGGACGTGTTCTGCCATCACACCGCGATCCAGGCGGAAGGCCACCGAAGTTTGCCGGAAGGCGCCAAGGTCGAGTTTGACGTAGTCGACGGCAAGAAGGGTCCGGCAGCCGAGAACGTCATTCGGATCTGACCAATCGGGACACCGTCGCCGCAACCTGCGGCGACGGTGTCCACAAACTCCGCCCGGCGTGTGCATCCGCTGCCCCTTGGCACGGCGGGCAAACTTGACAGCGCGGAAGAAGCACGCTCATCGTGCGCGCTTCCCTGTCGGCGTAGCTGCTCGCTGAAAGCTCGACCTACTGCGACGAACCGTCCGCGATGTACCCAGTCCTCCTCGATTTCGGCTTCTTCCGGGTCTACAGCTTCGGGCTGATGGTGGCGATCGGCTTCTTCGTCGCCAGTTGGCTGGTGGCGAAGGAGCTCGAACGACGCGGCTTGGAGCCGTCACACATGGAAGGCTACCCGCTGGCGGCGATGATCGGCGGCGTGATCGGGGCGCGCCTCTATTACGTCGCCGAGCACTTGGAGAGGCTGGCGCGCGACCCACTCGCCACGCTGTTCGGCGGGTCGGGACTCACGTGGTACGGCGGCGCCGCAGGCGGCGCCTTGACGGTGCTCATCATGGCGTGGCGACGCGGGCAATCGCTGTGGAGCATTTCCGACGCCTTCGCGCCAGGTCTCGCCGCCGCCTACGCGATCGGGCGAATCGGGTGTCAGCTCGCCGGCGACGGCGACTACGGCATCCCCAGCGACTTGCCGTGGGCGATGGCGTATCCCGATGCGATCGTTCCGACTGATGTGCCGGTTCATCCGACGCCCGTCTACGAGACCATGGCAATGGGGCTCGCGGCGGCCGTGTTGTGGCGACTGCGGACGCAACCGTGGGCCAACAACGGTCGCTTGTTCGGTCTGTACCTGGTCCTGTCCGGCCTCGAACGGTTCCTCGTCGAGTTCGTGCGCACCAATAGCCGTGTGATGCTCGGCCTCTCGGTCGCACAGATTACCAGCCTGATCGCGATCGTTGCCGGTCTCTGGATCCTCGCAGTGCGCCCCAGCGCCCCCGAAGAAGCACAGACTTCCCGACAACCGGCGCGGTCGCCGCGCGGCGGCACCAAGAAAAGCCGAGCGCGCGCCCGCGCCTGAGACGAGTGCGCTCTCCGAGCGCCGCGAATCAGTTACACGATGTGTTCGCCGCGCCGTCGTCGTATGCGTCGCAATCGACGACTAGATCGAACATTCCATTGATCGCGAGGCAGCTGCGGCAACTGGCGCGCGCCGCGATGCAGTCGACGAGACCAGCGCCGGTCGCCGCGGAGCACGCCCCCGGAAACAGACCCGCCGGGTCGCCGCACTTGGCCAGCGAGTCGGAAATCTTGCCGGCCGCTTTCGCCACCTTGCCGCGGTCATCGCTGGCGACCGACCACGGGATGGTCGCGTCGTATAGACAGCGCTCCAATTCCTCGGGCGACACGACGCCGCTGAGGAACGGCTGCTTGTTGATCTTTATCGCCCGCTTGGCGCACGCGCCGAATTCCGCCAGGACCGTCGACGCGAGGCCAGTCGCCGCTTTCACGGTCTTCACCTGACAGCCGCACGCAGCACTGTCGCTGCCACACTCGACGAGGCCGGCATCGAGATCGGGGCCGAAGAGGTCTATCGCCAGGTCGATCTGCGCCTGCGCGCTCAGTGCGTTGACTGTCACCGGGCTGGTCGCGCCGTAGGTCGGCCATTCGACCGCGCACTTCTCTCCGGCGACGGTCACGGTGCGCTGCTGCTGCTTCGCCACCTTCGCGTTGAGGTCGGCGTACATGCACTCCTCACTGGTCATCGGCGCCAGTCGGCCTTGCGCGGCAAACTTCGCGCATGCGCCGCACTCGTTCCCCTGAGCTTTCGAGACTTGCACGCTCGACTTCCAGAGCTCCTGCAGACAGCGAATTTGATGTTTGCTCTGCAGTTGCGCAGCGGCGGGCAGTGCGCACAGCACGAGCATCACGGCAACGATCGGGGCTTTGGCATGCATCTCGGCATCTCCTTCGCAACTGTGTTGCGATTTCTGACAATCTCAGGTGTGCGGGATGCGAAGCACATGCCAAGCTACAAAAGCGGCGAGAGAAGCTGCATTCGGGCCGTTGATGAGCGCGCCCATCGACGGTGATTCGACGAACAGGACAAGGATGTTCTGAGACGCGTCCAGTTTCGGCGGCAGTGCCGCTCAAGTGCGCCGGCAGACGCCATGCGCTGCGACACACGCAGCGCGATACGGCGAGTTGGTCGAGCCAGCGGCAACGGCACCTTTGTAGCGTTGCCAAATGACGCGACCCGAGATCCGTCGCGCCAACGATCGCACGGCTTGCCTTGCTACAGGCAGCAGCCGACCCAGCGCTGGGTCGCGCAGACGGCGTTCTCCTGCAGAGCTCCCAGGGCCCCGGTGCCATTGTCCAGCGCGACCACGTCGGCGAATTGCCCGGTGTGCGCTGTCGCGTAGTCCCACGGTACCGAAACCTCACACTGTTCGTCCGCCGGGCGGGTCGGATCGATCGCCCAGAAAGATGTCACCGCCACACCGGCCGTGTCGGTGGCGCCGTCGAGCTCGCCGGCGCTCTCGGCGGCGCGCAGCTCGCCGATCGTGCAGGCGTGGGAACCAGCAAACTGCTCGTCACATTCGGTGTCGGCGCCGTCGATGCCGATCGATCCCTGGAACGAGAACCGCCCGCTGGTGCGTGGCAGCGCTCCCTGGAATACCGTAGCGCCGGCGGTCGTTGGCGTCGCGGTTGCAGCCGGCGTCGGCGTCGCCGCGCCGCAACCTTCCAAAGCGTTGAGCACCGCGCCGATGAGAACGGCGATCCCGACTTCGCCCGACCCGTCGTCGAACGCCTCGCAAGTGGAGATCTCGGCGCGCTGGAGCGCGACGTTGACCCCGATGACCAGCTCATTGACGGCCACTCGCCCATCGCCATTGCAGTCGCCCAGACAATCCTGCGCGCTAGCGAGTTGAGGAGACAACACGGTCAACAACATCAGCAGCCTGATCATTCGCGCCATGCCGGGACGCTAGCGCGGCCGCCGTCGCTGTTGCAACTCGACGGCGAGACTCAATGCGGGGGCGCGTCGCGTGGTCAAAGAGTGGCGGCTTCTGGTATGGAACCCGGCCATGAGCAACCGCTCGGAGCGCTTGCCGGATTGGCTCAAACACTACCTGCGCGTGCCTGCGTGGGTGCTGTTCGTCGAGATGCCGAGCGAGCGCATCCTGTGGGTAAACGATCGCCTGGCTGCCGATCTCGGGGAGCGGCGGCCTTGGTTCGTCGGTCGCGCCGTGGGAGAGATCTGGACGGACAGCCACAAACGGCGGTCCGGCCATCGGGCCATCGAGGAGAATCGCAGCATCGACGTCATCGGGGACGGAAGGGATCTGCGAGGCACGTGGCGTTGGCTCGACGCGCGTATCACACCAATCGCGGGCAATCGGCTCCTGGTGATCTGTCAGGACATCAGCGCGCGGATCAAGCTAGCCGGTCTGCGGCTCGTCCTCGGTCGCAGTTTCAGCACCGAAACACGAGAGAGCTTCAGCGAAGACTTCGCCCGCCAACTGCTCGAAGGCGCCTCCCTCGAAGACATTTGCGCCCAGCAAAAACTCGAACCAACCCAGGTGCTTGCCAAGCTCGGCAAGCTGGTCGGCGAGCAGGACGCTTCGGCCGGCCTTCAGCTACCGCCGGCCGTCGAGGCACCACCCGAGGACATGCCGCTGGTACCGGCATGGGTCAGCCACTACTGGGATCTGCCCGGACCGACCCTGCTGCTCGACTACCCGGCGTTGACGGTGCAGTGGGTGAACCGCGCCGTCCTCGAACGCAACCAGCTCCGCGCGGAAGACGTCATCGGCACCGACGCCCGCGCCGTCTGGGAAGACGTGCCAATCTGGCTCTCGATCATCGAACGCTCGATGGCGGAGCATCGTTCGATCGACGCGGTCCACCACGGCCACAGTCTGCGCGGCAAGCAGCAGTGGATGTCCGTGCGCACGACGCCGGTCAGCACGAGCCAGATACTCATCTTCTCGGAAGACGTCACCGCCGACATACGACTCCAGGCCTTGCGGCTACTCCTCGGTTTGAATCCCGATGGCGCGTTCGGCCCGGCACAGATCAGCGACGCCTTCGCTCGCCTCCTACTGAGCGGCGCCAGCGTCGCCAACATCGCTGCAGCACTCGAGCTGTCAGCCGAGGATGTGCGCGGCCAGGCGGCGCTCCTACTCGGCCGCGCACACTGACGCGGATCACCCCGGGGGGATCCGGACCGCGATCACTTGTCCGGATCGAGGCGGTCGAGAACGATCATCCTTACCCAGCTCGACGCCGAAAGCCCGAGGCGCTGAGCAGCCTGCTCCACCGCCTTCTTCTGGCTGGGCAGCAGCCGTACATCGACTTTTTCCGTGTACTGTTCGCGACTTGATTGGCTCATACCTCCTCCTGTCCGATGAAATCTGAGAATAAATGCAATTATCTGTCAAATGCCGACATCTTGCTTGACAGGCGATTCAATCCAGACTATCGCTGCTTTTGTCAGACGAACGCAGCTTGGAGAGGAGACTTCCTTCATGTCGATTTCCGAACAAGTGTCCGCGGACGGGCCGGAGAGCTCGAGCTACAAGTTCGACGGCGCAGCACTTCCCTACGTTCTCGCGGAAATTCGCGGCCGCTGTCCCTGCGACGGCGGCGTCAAGTCCTTGATGATCGCGGTCATGGAGGACGGCATCCGCTGCTTTCTCAGCCCGAAAGACGAGGAGCGATCGGAGGCGGAGCAGTGGATGCAATCGCACGAACGCGGCTACGTCTTTGCGTTCCTCACCATCTGCGATGCCCTCGAGCTCGATGGCGCCGCCGTCTACGAGTCGTTGCGCGACCGCCGCGAGGCGGGAGGATTTGTCGCGCGCCGCAAGATCCGCACGCGCAGTAATCCTCGCCGGCGCGGGCGACTGCGGCCAAAGCGGCAGCGACGGCGGCGCGGCCGGCAAGCACTTCAGCCGCTCGCGGACGCCGTCGAGGCCAGCGCCGCCTGATCACCGCGACGCGAGCCCTGGCGCGGGCCCCTGCCCTCTCCGTCGCAGTTCCGTAAGCCGATTCTCATCTGGATGGGAACAAGGGGGGACGGGCCAGGAGGGCCGGGGCCAGCGCCAGGCCCGCGTCGCGGTGACGTTCGACAACCGGCCGCCCACGGCGCGCCGCCCGGCAAGATGAATCGGGTCGACACTTGTAGGACGGTATGCGGCGCCAAACAGAACGGATCTCGATGGGCATATTCGACTGCGAGCGAGCCGAGGTTTACGCGGCCACCCTCGACCTCGTCAGAGAGTGCGCCGCGATTCGCGGCCACCTGCCGGCCGATTGTACCGAGCTCGGCACGCGCCTCGAACGGGCGGCGATTGCTGTCGTCCTCAACGTCGCCAAAGGCGGCGGTGAACTACCGGGCGCCGACAAGGCGCGTTACTTCCGGCGGGCGCGGCGGTCGGCAATCGAGTGCGCCGCCGTTCTCGACATCCTGCGCACGCTCGGCGTGCCAGACCGGCTTCGTATCGAAGACGGCAAGGGGCGACTGCGGGCCATCGTCGCCCTTTTGATCGCGATGGGCGAATGGGCGGACGATTGCGCTCCGGCCGCGCACCTTCAGTAGCGAAAGGCTGTGAAAAGTAGCGCACTACACTCCGAGGCCTGTTCATCGGCCGGCATCTGTGGTTTCGATCGCCCCGGACTCAGCACGTTGCCCGTGGAGGTCACCGCATGGATATCAGTCGTCTCGGAGTTTGGACCTTTCTCGACACGCTCTCCCCGCGCGACGCGGTCGAGTTCGCGCGCAAGCTCGAGAAGTGGGGTTACAGCGCTCTCTGGATGCCGGAAGCCGTTGGGCGCGACCCCTTCGCGGTGCACTCTTTCCTGGCTGCCCAAACCAGCAAGCTGGTGCTCGCCACCGGCATCGCGAACATCTACGCGCGCGACGCGATGACGACGCGTGCCCTGCAACAGACGCTCGCCGAGCTTTCGGAAGGGCGATTTCTGCTCGGCCTCGGCGTGTCCCACAAGCCGATGGTCGCCGACCTGCGCGGTCACGATTACTCGAAGCCTTTGACCACGATGCGGCAAATGCTGGAAGCGATGAAGAAGGCGCTCTATCTCGGCCCGCCGCCGGCAGCCGAGGCGCCGATCGTGATCGGCGCGCTCCAACCCAAGATGTTGGCCCTCTCGGCCGAGCTGGCGCAGGGAGCGCACCCCTACAACACGCCGCCTGAGCACACGTCGCGCGCAAGAGAGATACTCGGTTCCGGGCCGCTCTTGTGCCCGGAGCAGAAGGCGATCCTCGTCAAGGACGCCGCGCAGGCGCGAGCGCTCGGCCGCCAACACCTGGCGACCTACATCGGGCTGCCGAACTATCGGAAGTGCTGGCGCTCGCTCGGCTTCAGCGATGAAGACTTCGCGGCTGGCGGCAGCGACAGACTCATCGACACGGTCTTTGTCTGGGGAGACGAGACCGCGATCGCCTCGCGCCTGCAGGCACATCGCGATGCCGGTGCCGATCACGTCTGTATGCAACCCATCCGCAGCGACGGACAGCTGGGTCCGGATCTCGACCTGCTCGCGGCCTTCGCGCCGGAGAAGAACTGATCGCACGCCGTGGCATGTGGTTCGATGCGTGGTAGCTTGCCGTTCGCGCAGAGAAGAGGAGGACACCGTGTCGCAGGCGAATCGCACCACCGCGCTCCACATCGTATCCGCAGCTCTGACCGTCCTTACGACCGGTGGCAGCGAGCTACTCGAAAGTCGATGGGGTCTGACAACGCCAGCAGCTCGAGCCGCCGAGACACCCGCTGCTGCGCCCGCGATTCCTCCTAATCAACCCGCCCCGAACGAGCGATCACCGCGCGACGTCGTCGCGGCTCTGAACGACGCCCTACTTGGCGTACTGCGGCAATCAAACGATCTCGACTACGCCGGACGGTTCACGCTGCTGGCCCCAATCCTCGAGAACATGTTCGACCTCGAGTACATGGCGCGACAAGCCGTCGGCCGCTCGTTTCTGGACCTCGACGAGCCACAGCGTCAGGCGTGGTACACCCTCTTCAAGGACTACATGACGGCCAACTACGCGGCCCGCTTCGATCATTTCTCGGATCAGCAGTTCGAGATTCTCGGTGAGGAACCGGGCGCCAAGGACACCGTGCTGGTGCGTACACGGGTCATCGATCCCGCCGCCGAGAATGTCGACCTCAGTTACCGGATGCACCGAACTGATGGCGCGTGGAAGGTCGCCGACGTCTATTTGAAAGGAACGGTCAGCGAGTTGGCGCTGCGCCGTTCCGAGTATGCATCGGTCTTGAAGCGCGATGGCTTCGAGGCGCTGATCGCCAACGTCAAAGCGAAGATCGCCGACTTCGCGAACCCCACCGACGACTGAGGGCGTCGGGGCGTGTCAGCGCGACGAGGCGTGCGCCGGCGGCGGTTCGGCCTCGGCCCGGGCCGGCACGTCCGGTGGCGACGGCCAGTAACTGCGGGCCACCTCCACCAGCGACTCATGGTCGTCGCGGCGCTCCCAAATCTCGGCGGTGCGCTTCTGGTAATAGGCGTTGCGCAGCGCCGCATAAAAATCGACCGACGACTCCTCGAGCATGTCCAGCTCTTTGTCGTACTTGTCGTGCAGGGCTATGCCGGAGCTCCCGCCGTAAATCGTCGCGTAGAAGATCTGGTCGACGGGACCGATGAAGAAGGTGATCGGCCGCAAGAATATATCGACGATGTCGCCCAAGCCGTCGCGAACGGTGTAGGGCCCGAACAGCGGTACCACGAGATAGGCGCCGCTCGGTACCCCTTCGAGCGCGAGCGTCTGTCCGAAATCAGAGATGTGGAGGGGCAATCCCAACGGCGTCGCAGGATCGAAGAGGCCGGCGATACCAATCGTGCTGTTGATGCCAAATCGTCCGACGGTCACACCGGCGTCACGCCATTCGCGCTGCATCAGGTCGTTGGCGAGCACCGCCGGCGAATCGAGGTTGATCAGGAACCGCAGCACGCACTTGCGAGCCGGGCTGGGCAACACGAAACGATAAACTGCGGTAACCGGATCGAGGACCCAACGATCGATACCTCGGTTGAACTGCAACGTGCCGCGATTGATGCGCTCGAGGGGGTCGGGGAAGTGACTGACTGCCGGCTCTTCGGCCTCGAACTCGTCGGCGAACTCGTCCGCGTCCGCCGCGGGGACGTCCCCCTCGCCGTTCGGGACCGCAAATCCCGGCGCGGCCATCGCCAATACAACGGCAATCGCGCCAAGCGTGCTCTTGGCGGTTCTCATTAAGAGGCCTGACATCCACGCGCCTGTCATCAAACTCCGAGTCGTCGTTCGGATCCGGCCGGTCAACCGGGGTTTCGTCTATCGGCTTGCCGCGCAGCTTAAGTCGCCGATGCGAGATCGCAACCCCACGAAGTTGGTTCACCCTACCAGAATCACCAACAATGCCAACCCACTATCAGGCGCTTGGCCCGGCATATGCCAGGTTTCTCGATCTCTTAACACTGACCTCCCCTGTCCACGTCGAGCCGCATCCGCCCCATTCGTATCCAACTCTCCGAAACGCGGTCGATTCAACTTGCTCGCCCTTGCGCGCACGGTCACCGCGGGTGGATGCCTTCGGCGGAGGCATCCCGACGCCACACCAGAAACGGCCGTCGGCCGAGAAACGCGAGCGCCGGGTCGCAACCTTTTGAGGGGCTAGCCGTGGGCCAACCGCGATCGCCACGGTCGACGCAACTGCTGCTAGTCTCGATCGTCATCATCGGGCTGGCGATCCGCTTCGCCTTCGCGAGCGTGTACGTCGGCTTCGACGATCGGCATTACATCGAGGGAGCGTACCTGCTGTCGGTCGGCCAGCAATCCGGCACCCCACAGCACTTCGAGACGCGTAACGGCATGGTCGGCTCTACCGCCGCACTGTTCGCCGCTTTTGGCGTCAACGCGGCAACCGCTGTAGCGATCCCATTGGCATGTTCGGCGCTCGGCTTCTTGGCGCTGTTCCTTCTCGGCCGGGATCTGTTCGACGAGACGACGGCCTTGGTGGCGGCCGCACTCCTCGCGGTGTTCCCGCTCGACGTCATCTTCGCGACGACAACCTCGCCGACCACGCCGATCGGATTGTTCGCGGGGGCGGCGATCCTGCTCTTCGCGCTCGGCGAGCGCACACGTGACACGCGGACGTTCGCCGTCGCGGGAGCTTCTCTCGGAATCGCTGCATCCTTCTCCGAAACGCCGCTCCTGGTGCTGATCGCATACGCCGTCTACGCGGTCACGTTAGGGCGGCCGTCGCGCGCTCACCTCGCGGCACTCGCCGCGCTCGTCGCGACCCTGGTAATCGATGCGACGGTCTCCGCCGCGATCTACGGCGACCCGCTTGTCCGCTTCGCGGCTCTGTCCCGCCAGGCGACGGTGCGCGGCGTGAACGTCGACGTGGCCGAAGCCGGTTGGACCATAGACTGGCTTTCGCACCCGCTGTTGCGGATCGCCAGCGAGCAGGAGCTCGGTCTCTACTTGCTGCTGGGCTTGCCGCTGGCGGTTTGGTGCCTGATCAAATCGCGCGATCGCACGGAGCGCACCCTCGCTCTGTTCGTGGCCGTGCTCTTTGTCTGGATCTCGTACGGCACCATCTCACCTTTCACCTATGCGCCGCTCGATCGCCTGCCGCGCTACCTCTCGCTCTTCCAGCTTCCCCTCGTCCTGCTTCTCGCTCTCTGGCTGCGCCGGCTCGCACCGACCACGTCGATCGCCGTCGGCGTGGCGATACTCGTTTCGTCGCTCGCCTGCGTCGTCCTCGACGGCAGCCGCGCGCGCGCAGATGGGTATCGGCACGCCCATGCGGTGATCGCCGAGGCCAATCCCGCCAGAGTAGTCGTCGACCCAGAGGCGAGCGCTCCTTTCCTGTTCTTCAGCGGCTATCGCCCGCGCATGCCGGTAGCGGTGCTGCGCCCGGACGGCACGAGCTACCGCACCGTCGGGGTTTTGGGTTACGCGGAAGCCGGCAGCGACCACCGCGCGCTGTCGCAGCCGGGAACGTACGTCATCGCGGGCAGTCCCGCCGTGCGCAAATGGCTGGCACTTCAGCCCGGGCTGGTGCTGCTCCAGCGCATTCCGCCGCCCGATACGCTGTACCGGCGATTGCTGAACAGCGAAACGTTTCTGGAACTCCTCGCGATGGTTCGCTCGCGATACCGGATCCAGGGCCTCGAGTATGCGGCGGGCGAGGGTGAGGTCATCGAGGTATTCGAGATCCGGTATTAGTCCGTCGCAGGACCGCGCGCTCTCTCGCCGTGGCAGTCGCCGTGCTATGCGGACGAGGATGCCGCCGCGACCGCTCCCGGCCGTTCACCGCCTGCGACCGGACCTCTACTACGGCTGGTTCATCGTCGCCGGCACATTCGCATTGAGCTTCGTGTCGGTCGGCATCGGCTTTTACGGGCAGACCGTCTTCCTCGACGGCCTGATTCACGAGAAAGGCTGGTCGAAGGCTTCGGTGTCCGGGGCGTCAACGGCGTTCTTCATGCTCACCGGCGTCGCCAGCGCCGCAGTAGGGCGCGCCATCGATCGATGGGGCTCGCGGCGGATCCTCGTCGGCGGCGCCCTATCGATGGCCACGGCGCTGCTTCTGCTCGGCCGCATCGACAATCCATGGCACCTCTACCTGGTCTACGCCTTGTTCGCGACGAGCTTCGCGATGAGCGCCGCGATTCCACTGTCAAGCCTCGTCAATCGCTGGTTCGTCGCGCAGCGCGCTCGCGCCATGAGCTTCGCACAGACCGGAGTTTCGGTCGGGGGCCTGATCCTCGTACCGTTCGCCACCGAGCTCATCGCGAGACGGGGATTGCAAACCGCCACGGTGGTACTCGCCGGCCTGGTACTGGCCGTGGCACTCCCTGTTGCACTGCTGGTGGTCAGTGACGATCCCGCCGCGCACGGCCTCGAGCCGGACGGCGGAGGTACCGGCGGCGGCACGGCGCGAGCGGTTCGCACCTGGCGAGCGCGCGACGCGTTGCGCACCCGAACCTTCATTCTCCTCTCCGGGTCGTTTGCGGCGATTCTGCTCTGCCAGACTGGCGTCGCCGTGCATCACCTGCATCTGCTACGCGAACATCTGTCGACTTCCGCGGCGGCGCTCGGCGCCGCGACGATTCCGTTCGGCAGCATCGTCGGCCGTCTGATCTGCGGTCGCTTCGCAGATCGCCTGCAAAAGCGGCGCGTCGCGGCCGCGCTGTTCTCCGTTCAAGCCATCGCCATCCTGGCGCTGAGCTCGGCGGTCGAACCGCTGCCGTTGCTTCTCGCATCCGTGGCATTCGGACTGACCATCGGGGCGGTGTTCATGCTGCAGGGTCTTCTCGTCGCGGAGCTGTTCGGATTGGCATCCTACGGGACGGTGTTTGGCGCCATGAACCTGGTGACCGGAATCGGCGGCGGCCTCGGCCCCTTGACCGTCGGCGTTCTCGCCGAAGCTCTGGGCGGCTACGCGGCCGCATTGCGCGTGTTGCTGGTCATCGCCCCGATCGCGGCGTTCGCGGTATGGCGGGTGCCCGTGCCAGACGCCGAATCGTGACGCGCAGGCGCCAACCGCTCAGAGAACGCGCCGCTGTCGGCGAAAGACGAGGTTGCCGGTCGCCTCGCCGACGGCGACTCCCCCGACGCGGAGAGTCGCACTCGCCGCCACCCAATCGCGGCCCTTGTCGTCGCGCCGGCGCGGGCCGGGCCGGGCAACGTATTCCGCGCACTCGTCGTCGACATCGGCGAGCCAGCAGTAGGTCAGATCGGCGAGCAGCATCGATTCCTCTTCGTCGACGTCCACACCATCGCCGCGGATGATCTTGCCGGCATCGGCGAGCGCCTGCTCGGCGGCGGCGAGCAGCGATCCCGGCCGCTCCCGACAGATGCCGCGGATCTCGTCCGCGCTCCATCCCGGCAAGTAGACCGGTAGCGCCAGGCGACGCGGCAACTTCAGGCAATAGGTAGACATGCGGCGCTCGATCAGCCCGCGAAAGTCGGCGTCGGGCTCGGCCGTACCGAGGGCGAACCGCATCCGCGCCTCGACGGTGGCGACCTCGGTCGTCGCCGGATCCGCAGACGACGGCGGACGTCGCGTCATCTGCACCTCGACCGTGTCGAGCTCGTCGGACGCTCCTGCCAAAACCGTTGCCTGCCAGTACAGCACCGCGGCACCGTCGGCCACCTTCGGCCGGCGCAGCGGGTCGGCAACCGGAATCGCCTTGCGGAAGCGAACTGCGATCTCGCGCGGCAGCGGCCACTGGCTCCGGTCGATCGCGGTCAGCGCGCCGAGTACGGCGCAGCGACGAGCCAGCTCTGCGAGCAGTGCTCCCGAGACCGCCGGCCAGCGATTGCCAGCCAACACCACATCGTCGAGCACGGCGATGCCGCGGCACGCTCCCGGGCGCCAGTCCGTACCGTGCGGCAATGAGGGCACGACCAGCCCGTTGGGCAACACGTCCGCATGTCCGACGTGTCGCAGCATCTGCTCGAGATAATCGGATCGCGCCATGGAGGGAGAACCGCGAACGGTGAACCGTGGACCGCGAGCTTGGAAACTCGCGGTTCACGATTGACGACAGTCCTCAGCGGCCGTAGCGCAGCAGGAAGTCGACGATGCTGCTGTGGCGCTTGCGATAGGGCGGGTAGAACATCTCGAGAATGCGCAGCTTCGGGTTGTTGAAAACCGGCCGCAGCTTGGAGAACTCCACGAATCCTTCGTAGCCGTGGTACTGGCCCATGCCGCTCGCACCGATGCCACCAAACGGCATGTCGTGCTGTGCGACATGCATGATGCAATTGTTCACCGTCACGCCGCCCGAGATGGTCCCGTACAGAATCCGCTCCTCCGTCTCGCGATCGTTGGTGAAGAGGTATAGGCCGAGCGGCCGATCGCGCTCGTTGATGTAGGCGAGCACTTCGTCGAGGTTGCGGTATGTCTTGACCGGAAACAGCGGGCCGAAGATCTCCTCGCGCATGATGATCATGTCGTCGGTCGGATCGATGACCAGATGCGGCGGGATCTTGCGCTGCACGTCGTTGAAGTTGGCGCCCGGAACCAGCGACACCAGGCGCGCACCCTTCTTCGCCGCATCGTCCAGAGTCTCGCGCAACCGGCGATATGACTTATCGTCGATGACCGAGGTGTAGCTGCGATCGTTGATGTCCGGATAGCGCTGCGGAACGATGCGCTGCGCGGCCTCGATGAACGCCTCGCGCTTGCTCTCCGGCACGAAGAGATAATCCGGAGCCAGGCAGGTCTGTCCGGCGTTGACCAGCTTGGCGTAGAGGATGCGCGAAGCCGCGGTCTCGATGTCGAAGTCCTCGCAGATAATGGTGGGCGACTTGCCGCCGAGCTCGAGGGTGACAGGCGTCAGGTTGTCGGCGGCCGACCGCATCACGGTGCGACCCGCATCGGCCGAACCGGTGAAGATCAGATGGTCGTAGGGGAGCGACGAGAAGTCGCCGCCGCGCACGCCGGGCAGAATCGCGACCAACTCTTCAGGGAAGACGGCAGCGAACTTCTCGGCGAGCAGCGCACAGAGATTCTGCGAGTTGGTGGCCATCTTGATCATCGCCCGATTGCCGGACGCGAGGATGCTGGTCAGCGGGCTGATGGTCAGGAACAGCGGATAGTTCCACGGCGACACGATGCCGACCACGCCCTTCGGCTGTGGGATGACGCGGTTGGAACCCGTCGCGAAATTGATCGACACGTGCCGCTTCTGCGGCTGCATCCATTTCTTGAGGTGTTTGCGGGTGTGGCGGATGCCGTCGACACACCCGAAGATCTCGAGGATTTTGGTTTCCTCGACGCTGCGGTTGGTGAAGTCGCGGTTGATCGCGTCGGCGATGGCGTCGGCGTTGTCGACGAGAATGCGCTCGAGCTTGGCGAGCGACTCGAGACGCTCTTCGAAACTCGGATAAGGGTGCCTCAGATAGGCGGCGCGCTGCAGCGCGAACACCCGCTGCGCCTCGTTCTCGACCTGTTCGATCTTCCGGAGCTGAGCAGTCTGGGCCATGGGTCCCCTCCTTAAAGAAGCCAGTGAACCCGCATTCTTGCCCAGCCTCACCGGAGATCACAACCCTGGGCTGCGAAACCACCCCCCCTGGCCGGCGAGCCTTTGCAGAGGCTACGAGTCACACGGCACGCAATGACTCCAGCGTATCGATCTCGCTGATCGGCTTGTCGTCGCGGAAGCGGACGATGCGGGCGAAGCGCAAGGCGATGCCGCTCTCGTACAGATCGCTCGCTTGCACACCCTCGAACTTCACCTCGGCGACGATCTGCGGGCGCACGTAGACCGTCGAGCGGTCGCGGCTGGTCTCGAGGCCGAGCAGGGTCTCTGTCATTTGACGGAACACCGCGTCGGTCGGGCCTTTGAAGGTCTTGCCGACCATCAGCAACCGCCCGTCGGTGTCACGCGCCGCGAGATGGTAGTTGCTCAGCCAGCCCTTGCGCCGGCCATAGCCCCATTCGGCTGCGATCACCGCCAGGTCGACGGTGTGGACGCGCTTCACCTTCAACCAGTGCCTGCCTCGGGCTCCGGGAGCGTACGGACCCGTCAGGGACTTGGCGACCACACCCTCGTGGCCTGCGGCGACCGCGGCGCGGTAGAAGTCGACGGCATCCTGGCGCGTCGACGGCTCGATGTGCGCCACGCGCTGCAGCGTTCCGCACGCCTCACCGAGCTCGCGCCAACGCTCGCCGGTGCCTTCGTCCAGCAGCGAGACACCATCACGATGGAGGATATCGAACAAATGCAGCTCGACCGGGACGACCTCGATCATGCGTTCGACCTCGCGCTTGCGGCGAAAGCGGCGCATCAACTCCTGAAACGGTAGCGGGCGGCCGTCGCGGACCGCCAGCACCTCGCCCTCGAAGATCGCCTCGTCCGCGCGCCGCTCGCGCATCTGCGCGACGATTTCCGGCAGGCTGTGCGTCACCTCGTTGAGCCGCCTGGTGAAGATGCGCACCTCGTCGCCGCGGGTATGGATCTGCACGCGGGCGCCGTCGAGCTTCCACTCCATCGCCAGGTCGCCGCCGAGCTCGTCGAACGCCTCCCCCGGTCCGGCCGCGGACTGCGCCAGCATCGGTTTGAGCGGCCGAAACAACTGTGCGTTCGACTCGGCGAGCGCCGCCGGATCGCGGCGTGCCTGGCGCGCCACAGCACCGACATCGCCGAGTGTTTGCTGGGCGCGGCGGATATCGGCCGGTGCCATTCCGCTCATCGCCGCGATGCCCTCGATCACCGTTCCCTCACGAACACCGTGCCGCATGTCGTCGACGGCGATCCGCGCCAGGTATTTCGCCTCGAGCCGGGACGCGCGCGCGAAGAGCCGCATCAGCTCATCGAGGCGGCGACGCCGCGAGCCGTCGCCGCCGAGCGCCGCGACCGCGCGCAGGTCGGCGACTACTTCGAGCAGCAGCAGCGGCTTGCCGTCCGGCGACTCGGGCAGTCCGCGCGCAACCGACTCGCCAAAATCGGCGCCCGCCGCGACCTCGCCGCCGTCTGCGCCGCCCAGCCGTTTCACGACCTCGAGAACCGTTCGACCGCCGACCGCGAGCACACGCCCCTCGCGCTCTGCGAAGATGCGGCCGACCAACAGGCGCGCCGCAGCTTCCGCCTCCGCCGCGGAGAGCGATGCCAGGTAGGACGCAACCGCCGCAGTCCGGTCCTTGCGCCCGGTGGTCGCCGAGAGGTTCTCGCAAAGCTCGCAGAAATCGCGGAACAGCGCTCCGTCCGGTTGCTGTTGCGGTTCGGCGGCTCCTGGCTCCTCGATCTTCACGACGCCAAACTAGACCGCGTCACGGCGAACGGGCCAGCCGCAAAGCCGCATTTTGCCTTTGCTTGAATCGCGCGTTTGGTGTTTATCGAAGGTCAGCACCTGCGATGGAGAACACCACCCCCGCACCGGATTCCGCCAGCGCGAGATCGCGCGCCGAGCAGTCATGGCGCGACCGCGAAGTAATCCTCCCCGGACGCGGCACGATCTCGGTCCGCCAGGTCGAAGGGCCCCCCGGTGCTCCGACTCTGGCCTTGCTGCACGGTCTGGGCGCAACCGGAAGGCTCAACTGGTTCACGGCCATCGACACCCTCGCCGACCATTTCAACCTCATCGTCGTCGATCACCGAGGCCACGGAGGCGGCATCCGCACCTCGCACTTCCGCCTCGCCGACTGCGCCGACGACGTGATCGCCCTCGCCGATCAACTCGACATAGACTCGCTGATCGCCGTCGGCTACTCGATGGGCGGGCCGATCGCCAAACTGTGCTGGAGCCGTCACCGCGATCGCATTCGCGGCCTCGTCCTCTGTGCGACTGCGCGTCATTTTCTGCCGCTGCAGACGCAGGGCATCGCCAGCGCATTCTTCCCGGGCATGGTTCTGTCCGCGCGCCTGGTGCCCAACGCATTCCGCAATCGCATCATCGACGCGATGCTCGATGGCGTACCGCCGGGCGACCTGCGGGACTGGGTCCGCAGCGAGCTGTCAGGCGCCGATCCGGCAACCGTGATGCAGGCGACGCGCGCTGTCGTCCGCTTCACCTCGCACGATTGGGCGGCCAACATCGACGTACCCACCGCCGTCGTCATCACTACGCGAGATCAACTGGTGCCGACGCGCCGACAATACGAGCTGGCCGCGGCCATACCGGGCGCCCGCGTTTTCGAAGTCGAAGCCGATCACCTCGCCTGCGTCCGCGCGGTGGGCAAGTTCGTTCCGGCCCTGGCCGACGCATGTCGGTACGTCGCCGCGGAGATCGCAGGCCGCGACCTGGCTAGCGCGCCAAACTGAAGTGCACGCGGCGCATCAGCGGTCGCGGCGCAAGGCCTTGACGAGCTGCTTTTTGTTCATCGCCGACCGACCCTCGATCTGTCGGTCGCACGCCAATTCGTAGAGCTCGCCGCGAGTCCGCTCCTCATACGGGCGGGTATCGCGCGGATCGAATGCGGCCTCCGCCGCCGATTCGACCGCCGTCGCCGTCGCGCGCGCCGCCCGCGCGACACTGGTGGTCACGGACTTTGCCTGGCTGCGAGTCGCGCGCAACTGCCGTCGCGCCTGAGCGAGAGACTTGCGGCCGAGGACGCGGTCGACAGCATCGCGCCCGGCTTTCTCACTGTCGAGGAACATTTCCCCGGCTCGATCGGGCAGAACTCGCAAACCGCCAACCAGGCGCCGAGGCGCCGAGGCGGTCAAACGGACCAAGCGCGGCGGAATGGCCAACGTCTGGCCGACCATCTCGTAACCTCGGCGGGCACTTTCCGTGAACATCCCGATGGCGGCAAAGGGCACACCGGTCGACAATCTTCGGATTCCCCGCGCGAGCCGCGATCGCTTCTCGCCGAGATCTTGCTCGAAGCGGTCATCAACCTCGTCCAACATCATTTCTCTGCGCATATCTTCGATTCCTTTCTTTCGTCAGGTTTGATCGGCGTTGATCAATGGGCGGCTGCCCGGTGCGTCTCTCCGCGGGTGGCGATGATCCACACCGCGTGGACGATGCCGGGAATGTAGCCGAGCAGGGTGAGGAGAACGTTGACCCAGAACTGCGGCCCCAAGCCCACTTGCAAGAAGACTCCTAGAGGCGGCAGCAGAATCGACAGCATCAATCTCAACAGGTCCATCGAATCTCCTCGCTGCTGGCGTTGAACTTGCCAACGACGCAAGACGCGTGCCGAAGCGCCGGAGACAGCGGCGACCTATTTCGCACCGGTTTGCCGCTGTACGGTTTACAGGATCGCCTCTCTATCATTCCCTCTGCGCCGCCCGGCGCGCCCGACTCGCGTCGGTGCGCGCCGCGAGGTAGCAATGGCTGGATCACCATGACCGGCCCAATCGATCGACTGCGCAGTGAGATCGCCCGTCGGCGGACGTTCGCGATCATCTCCCATCCCGACGCCGGCAAGACGACGCTGACAGAAAAGCTGCTGCTTTATGGTGGAGCCGTCCGTATGGCCGGATCGGTCAAGCAGAAGCGCGCCGAACGGCACGCCACCAGCGACTGGATGAAGCTCGAGCAGGAGCGCGGCATCTCGGTGGCGACCAGCGTGATGCAGTTCCCCTATCGAGGTTTCGAGCTCAACCTCCTCGACACACCGGGCCACAACGACTTCAGCGAGGACACGTATCGGACCCTGGCCGCCGCCGATTGCGCGGTCATGCTGCTCGACAGCGCCAAGGGCGTCGAGGCCCAGACGGTCAAGCTATTCGAGGTGTGCCGCATGCGGCACATCCCAATCGTCACCTTCATCAACAAGATGGACCGCCACGGTCGCGAGCCACTCGACCTGCTCGACGAGATCGAAAAGGTTCTCGGGATTCCTTGCAGCCCCGCGAACTGGCCCGTCGGCTCCGGCCCCGACTTCCAGGGAGTGTACGACAGATGGTCCGGCGACCTGCTGCGCTTCGATCACGGGCAGTCGGGCGCGCGCAAGGTCACGACGCGTTTGACCAATCTGGAAGATCCGGCGCTGCCCACATTGATTGGCGCCGGCGCCCATCGAGAGCTGCTCGACTCCCTCGACCTACTCTCCGGGGCCGGCACTGACTTTGATGGCAAGGCATTCCTGTCAGGTCAGTTGAGCCCGGTCTTCTTCGGCAGCGCCATGACCAACTTCGGCGTCGAGCCCTTTCTCGACCGCTTCGTCGAGCTCGCCCCCTCGCCACAGCCACGCGAGACGGTCGATGGGATCGTCCTGCCGGAAACCCCCGACTGCTCCGGCTTCGTGTTCAAGATTCAGGCGAACATGGATCCGCAACACCGTGATCGCGTTGCATTCGTGCGCCTCTGCTCGGGCCGCTTCGAACGCGGCATGGAGCTGATACACGTACGCACCGGCAAGAAGCTCGTGATCAATCGCTCGATCCAGTTCCACGCCCAGGAGCGACAATTGATCGAAGAGGCTTACGCCGGGGACATCGTCGGCGTCTGGGATCCCGGCTTGCTCCGGATCGGCGACTCGCTCTGCGAAACCGAAGCGCACGAGTTTGCCGGCATCCCGCGCTTCTCGCCCGAGCACTTCGTGCGCGTCGTTCTGGTCGAGCCATTCAAGCGCAAGCAGCTCAAAAAGGGACTCGATCAGCTCTCCGAAGAAGGCGCCGTGCAGGTCTTCTTCGACCGCGAGCGCCTCGAGCGCGACCCCATCCTCGGCGCGGTCGGCCGCCTCCAGTTCGAAGTCATCCAATACCGCCTGAAACACGAGTACGGCGTCGACGTGCGCCTGGATCCGCTGCCGTTCCAGCACGCGCGATGGGTCGAGGGCGAGTTCGACGCGGCGGAGTTCCAGGGCCAGGCCGGCATGGAGTGCCTGGTCGACATCGAGCAAAGGCCGTTGGTGCTCTTCAAGAGCGACTTCTGGCTGCGCCAGGGAATCGAGAAGTTCTCGCACTCCAAGTTCGTCGCGGCGGTACAACCCGGGCGACGAGCGACGGCTGCCTGAAGCTCGCACGCGCAGTCAACTGAACCAGAGTTCCACTGGCGCTGCGGGTTGCGCCAAGCAACTCACCTATCACCTTACATTCCGTCGGCAGCCCCCTGTTCGAGTGCGTCTTTCCCTTACTCCCAAAAGGGCCTCACAGAGCGCACTGCGAAATACAAAGTCATTGACATTGCATTCTGCGGCCAGATAGCGTCCCCGCATTCGCTGCCTGAAATTCAGGCTTTCCCGGGGGGGAAACATATCTCGCGGCCGCCAACTGGCACCGCGTGCGCCACTTGCGGGCTCCAAGCGCTACTGGGGGTACCATTCATGCGCGGTTTGCACCGAGCGTTCGTCCGATCAACTCTCCGCCTCACGCTGCATTCCGAGAACCGAGAACAGCGAAGCTTGCTTGCTGTTCTCATCGCCGCTGCGCTGCTCAGCATTTCGAGCGTCAGCCCGGTCGATGCGCAGCTCGAAGGTCTACACTGCGACGCCGACATCGTTCTGATGCTCGATCGCACGGGCAGCATGTCGGCCAGCGACCGCACGGCGGAGCGCGATGCCGCGAAAGCATTCCTCGATCTCTTCGCGACCGCGGCGACGCCGCCTCTGATCAGCATCGGCGCGTTCGGGGATGGCACCAACGGGTCCCCCGAAGCGTTCATCGATGAGCCTCTGTCGCGGACACAGTCGCCGGCGCCCTACGGCGACGACGACGGCAGCAACGATGGCGATCTGTACGATGGCGTCGACGACGTCACCGCCAGCGCTAGCTCGGTCGGAACCAATCTGACCGACGCGCTCGATATCGCCGGTATCGAGCTCGCCAACAATGGCGAGACATCTCAGCGTTCGATCGTCCTCATCTCCGACGGCGACCCCAGCGAGCCCGGAGCAGTGGCGGCGGCCCGTGAAGCGACCTACGACGAATCCGACGCTCTCAAGTTGGCGGGCGTGAACATCTTCACAATCCATTTCGGCGCCGACCCGAGCGGCTTCGCTGGGCATGAGCTCCTGGCTGCCGTCGCCTCCGGCAGCACTGCCCCTCCTGCGACCGACAGCCACAACGGGCACGGCCATCAAACCGGCTCGTCCGACAACCAGGCCACCGCAGCCGCGGAAAACAGCGACGGCGACAATTTCTTCAGAGCTACCGCCTCGACCGACTTCGAGCCGATCCTCGAGCAGATCGCCGAGCAGTACTGCGTGTCCCTGCCTACTGCGACCCCGACCCACACCCATACGCCAACCAACACGCCGACGGCGACTCACACCAACACCAGCGTCCCGACGGCGACTCACACCAACACCAGCGTCCCGACGGCGACGCACACCAACACCAGCGTCCCGACGGCCACCCACACCAACACCAGCGTCCCGACGGCCACCCACACTCACACGCATACCCACACCAACACGCCGACGGCGACGAACACCCATACGCACACGCATACAAACACGCCGACGGCGACCAATACGCACACCCACA
>CADEER010000018.1:0-28455 GCA_902826395.1 uncultured bacterium | reverse complement strand
GTAACTAACCACTTCACCACCCCCCCCACCAACACGCCGACGGTGACGAACACGTTCACCAACCCCCCCACCCACACGGCGACCGCGACGGCGACGGCCACCGCGACGGCGACGGCGACCGCGACGGCAACCGACACACACACCAACACGCCGACCCACACGGCGACGCACACGCACACATGGACCTTCACCGCGACGGCGACGCACACGGACACACCGGTTCCGACGGCCACTCACACCAACACCCCGCTGCCGACATCCACCAACACGGCCACCGCGGTGCCCACCGCGACCGATACCGCGACACCGTTGCCGACGGACACTGCGACGGCGACCGCAACCGCCACGATGATCCCCGACCTCTGTGGTGACGGCGCCGTCGATCCGGGCGAAGCGTGCGACGACGGGAACGCGTTCAACGGCGACGGCTGCGAGAACAACTGCACCATCTCGTCCCTTTGCAACTTCGCCCATGCCGGTCCGGCGAACGAGGTGTTCGTCAACGACAACATCTTCAACGACGGGAGTGCGCCACTCGGCTGCACGCTCGCACTCTTTACCTCGATCCAGGACGCGATAGACGCGATCACCACCGGTGACGGCGACGTCATCCGCGTCTGCCCCGGCAGCTACGCGGAAAGCGTCGTGGTCGACAAAGAAGTCGCCATCCGCTCGACCGGCGGTGAGGCGGTCACGAGCATCACTTCCGCCGGCGTCGCCTTCGACGTGCGCCGCAGCGCGGTCACCATCGAGGGATTCACCATTGAGGCGGCCGCCACGGCGATCAGCGCCAGCTCGATCTGCCAGATCGGTCAGACCAGTTGCTCGCCGGCGCGCGGCTCCAACCTGACGGTGCGCGACAACACCATCCAGAACAGCCCGCAGGGCGTCGCCTGGACCAGCCGCGTCGACTGCGCGCTGATCGAGGCCAACGAAATGAGCGGCAATGCCTCGCACATCGACATCGACCAGCAGAGCGGTGGTCCGGCGGTGCTCACGCGGATCTCGCAGAACGACATCACCGGCGGCGGCAGCACTGGCCACTCGGTCAACGTATCCGGCGTCGGCCCGTTCACGCTCATCGTCGGCAACCTGATCGAAGGCTCGGCCGGCAACGGCATCGTCCTCGCCTCTCTTCCCTCCGGCGGCCTGCTCGAAGAGAACAACATCAACGACAGCGCCAACAGCGGCATCCTGGTGCTACCCGGCGCCGCCTCGGTGCGCATCCGACAGAACAACATCGTCGGCAACGGCGTCGGCCTCACCAATCAGGCGCCGGAAGGCACGCTCAACGCCACCCTGAACTGGTGGGGATCGCAGACCGGTCCGTTCCACGCCATCGATCGCCCCTCCGGCGTCGGCGACGAGGTCATCGAAATCGGCGGTCTCGACACCACCTTCATCGAGTTCCTGTGCGCTCCGGCGCCCGGCGGGTTCCCGAGCGAGAACGGCGAATGCGGCGGCGCCGAGCCCGAGGAAGAGCTCAACTTCGTCGCCTTCGGCCGCGAGCCCGACGTTTCCCCGAACGGGCGCTTCATCAGCTTCGTCTCCGACCACGACTTGAATCGCGATGCGATCGTCACAGCGGACAACGCCGACGGCGGCGACGAGATCTTCCTCATCAACCGCGCTCCGGGCGGCAAGCCGGACTCGTTCTGCCTGGGCGGCACGACGCCGGGAGCGGACTGCAAGCGCACTCGCGACTGCCCGGCCGATTTCGACGCCGACCCGATCGTCAATGAAGGCGTCTGCGTGCTCCTGACACAGCTCACCAACGAGCCGACCGGCACGGGTCAATCGTTCGTGCCCCGCGTCACCCGCAACGGCAACGTATTCTTCGCCACGACCGCCGACACGTTCGGCACCAACGCCGATGGGTCGATCGAAATCCACAACTGGAGCCGGCGCGGATTCCGCCAACAGAAGCCGGCCGATCCGAACGACGTCGTGTCGCAGTTGAGCGATGGCACGGCCGGGCAGGATTCGAACCGACCCGGATCCGACCGCGGTGGGCGGCGGCGGGTCTTCATGCAGTCGAACGGCGATCCGCTCGGCACCAACGGTGACGGCAACACCGAGATCATGTTGCTCGACATCAAGAAGAACCAGTGGACCCAGATCACTGATTCGACCGGGGCCGACAACTTGCGGCCGGCGACGCAGAACGGACGGCAGTTGATCTTCGACTCGGCCGCCGATCTGACCGGCGACAATCCCGACGGCAACCGCGAGATCTTCTACGCTCGCTTCAAGCGCGGTGGCTGGTTGATCAGTCAGATCACCGACACCGTCCTCGTCGAAAACCGAGCCGGCAGCGTCTCCAAGCGAGGCAAGATCCTGACCTTCAGCTCGAACGGCAACTACGTCGGACAGAACGCCGACGGCAACCGCGAGGTCTTTGTCTGGGAGAAGGGTGTCATCGAGCAGATCACCCACACAACCGCGGGCGAGAACGCCAACCCGCAGACGAATCCACGCGGCCGCTTCGTCACCTTCGAGTCGACCGTCGACGTCGAGGACGGCGGCACGGGCGGGATCCTGACCAACCGCCGTGTCCATCTCTTCGATCGCGTCAAAGGCACGACCCTGCTGTTGTCGAGGTCGTTCTTCGGCGACAACACGGTGCCGCGCATCAGCCAGGGCCGCTTCATCGTCTGGGAGTCGACCGCCAATTTGACCGGTCAGAACCCGGACGGCGAGAAGGCGATCTATCTGTTCGACCGGCGCAAGGACGACTGACCGCGGCACTGGTTTCAGGGCGGACGCATCCCGAAACGAACCGGAACTACGGCGGCGGCGCGGCTCACGCGCCGCCGCCGGCGTTTTGATCACCCTCGTCGGTCGAGTAGGGTGCATCTCATGACATCGAGCGGAGCGGCGCGAGGATGAGCACGGCGGGGAAACTGGGCATGGTCGCCGGCATCGTGCTGGCACTTTGGTTCGCCTGGATCGCCGTCGATGTCCGAGATGAAGGCTCGCCCGACGCCACAGCAGGCGTGCGCGATCGCGAGACGCATTCCGGCGACGCAAATCAAGGGCGGCCAATCCAGCGATCGATAGGAGGCGCTGCCAATTCCGAGCGCGACGGCTTCGCCCTCGATCGACGCGAGGCCCGCGACGCGAGCAGCCGCGCCGCCGAGCGACGGCTCTCCAGCGATGTCGCCGAGCGCGACCTGCCGGCCCGGCGAGACCCGCAGGCGGCGCGAGTCGACGACGCGCAGAAGCGCAACGGAGCCCCCGCAGCGGGCAAAAGTACCCCCGGCGCGGCTCCCGGCGGCCCTTCACAAAAAGAAGCACAGCCCCGCTTCGTGCCCGGTCCGGCAGACCTTCGGCCCGGCGCCAAGCTCGCGGGCGCCGACATGGCCGGCACGCAACTCGTGGGCATCGATCTGACGGGCGCCGACCTCACCGACGCCGATCTCCACGACGCAAAGATGGACGACATCAACCTCGAGGACGCCATGCTCACCTCCGCCAATCTGAGCGGCGTGAACATGCAGCGCGGCAGCTTGGTCAACGCAGATCTGCACGAAGCACGCCTCGACGGCGCCGATTTGCGGGGCGCCGAGTTGGAGGGCGCAATTCTCACCGATGCTTCGCTCACAAGAACCAACATCGCCGGGGTCACCTTCGGCGGCGCCGACCTGGCGGGAGCGAACCTGCGCGGCGCAATGCTGTTCGGCGTCGACCTGCGGGACACCAACCTCGAGAACGTCGACTTTCAGGATGCCGATTTGCGCGATGCGAACCTCACCGGCGTCGACATCAGCAACGCCCTCAATCTGACCTGCGCCCAGATCACCCTGGCGCGCGGCTGGCAGTCGGCCAACCGCTCCGACGATCTCGCCTGCGGCGCCCCCCTGCCCGGCGACGACGGCTGATCGCGCACGGCCGCTGCGCCTTCTGCTGATCATCATCATTCGGCCGGCGCGACCGCGGCCGATTTGTCGGCGGCACCGTCGACGCGGTAAGACGCCCAGCATGACGCGCCAGCGATTGCGGCCCTGGGTGTTTGGATTGGCTCTGCTGCTCGGGTGTTCCGCCGGCGACGACGACGGCAATACACGGCAGCCACCGGCCGACACGGTTGGTCCGCTGGTCGCCGGCACCGGCGGCTACGTCGACGGAATCTACGTCTGGACCGACTACGCCTACGATGACCGCGGCGCCAATCTAACCGCCGTCGCGGGCGGCGATCGCAACGATTCAGGGACGGCGGGTGGGGACGTCCGCTATCCGGATACGCTCACCATCAACAACGCCGCCGATCTGATCCAGCTGCAGATCTTCACCACCGGCGATGGTGGGCTGACCGTGCGCGCGGTGGTCGAGACGCTCGTCGATCCGGCCCTGCCTGTGCTCGCCGTCGCGTTCGACGTCGACGCCGATCCCGACACCGGCGCGGCCGAGCTTCCAGGAGGCGGCTGGCCGACCGCCGGCGCGCTTGGTGTCGAGAGGATCCTCGAGATCGCCGATCCCGGGGCGCGCTGGTGGGACTACGACGGCACGTCCGACACGTGGATCGCCGGTGAGCGGTTCGCATCCTCGATTGACGCCGACACGAACTCACTAACTGCCACCGTGGCCAAAGACGACATCCCGGGCGAAGTCTGGCGAGTCGCCGCGGCCGTCGGCATCGATGCCGGCGACGGCAGTTGGCTGGAAGGACACGGCGCCGTCTTCGATCTCGCCTTCGTCGGCGGCGAACCGTTCGTCCGCTGGCAGGACAACCTGCAGGCCGACATCCTCGCGGGCGTGCTCGATGCGAGTCTGGCAGTAGTCGAGATCGACGCCGCTCTCTTGGAGACGGGCACGACAACGATCACGCAGAGCCTGCCGCCCGGGTTTCACACCCTGCTCTATCGCTCCGCGCTCGAGCTCGCCGAGGGCATCGCCTACGACGAAGATGCCAGCCCGATCTTCCTCGGCCCGTACCAGCCCTATCTCGTCTATGTCCCCGAGGACCTGCCGAGTCCCTCCCCTCTTTCGCTCTTTCTGCACGGAAGCGATCAGAACCATCTCGGATCCGTCTTCGTGCAACCGGGCGACTCCTACCTCGGGACCGGACGCGCGCTGTCGGAAGATCCGTATCTCATCGCCACGCTGGGCTACGCCGGCGACGGCTTCGACTTCCCGCCCCACATGCTGCAGGTCTACCCGCTGGCTCGCGGCGGCCGCCTCGGCTACCGCGGCATCGCACATCAGGACGCGCTCGATGTCATGACCGACACCATGGCCCGCTTCGACGTCGATCCCGACCGCGTGATCCTGCAAGGCGCATCGATGGGCGGCATCGGCACCTACCGGCTGGCGACCCTACAGCCCGACAAGTGGTCGGTCGCTCTGCCGCTGATCGGCTTTCAATCGCCGGATCTACTGTACCTCTCCATCAATCTATTCAACCTGCCGATCCGCCAGATCAACGGTGCCGCCGATCCGCTGATTCCCGTCGCACCGGCGGATGCATCGGCAGATCGCCTCGACGAGCTCGATTACGACTATCGATACTGGCTCCTCACCGACCGCGGCCACGAAGCCGGCGGCTTCGTCTACGACTGTGTCTTCGCCGGTGCCGTGGACTTCGTGCGCAACCGTCACCCGGCGCGGATCAGGTTCGTCGTCGATGCGAGCTTCGATGAAGTCGATCCAGCGAGCGGCCTCGAGCTGCGCTTCGACTCGGCGTATTGGCTTGCGGCTATCCGCCCGCACGATGTGACCGAACGCGCACAAGTCGAGGCACTCAGCAGCGCCCTGCCGGAGCGCAACCACACGGTGCGGCACATCGACCGCGTCGTCGACAACACCGAGACCGGCGCCGATCTGTGCGGACCGAATCCAGACATTCGCACCGGCGACGAATGGCGCGAACGCGCCGTGGAGATCGAGCCAGAACCAACCGCGACAGGGAACGCCGTGGCAATGGTGTTGCAGAACGTCGCCTCCCTCAGCGTCGATCTACCCGCCGCCGGCATCGACGTTGGGGCCGACGCCGAAGTCGCGGTTACGATGGACGGCGGAACGACCGCCGTGACCCTGCGCGGCCTGCGGCCCGGTCAGACGGTCCAGGTCGACGAGCAAGAGGTCCTCGCCGACGACGAGGGGAGCGCGACGGTGAACGTCGAGAGCCCGGCAGTACTGCAGGTGCGCCGCTAATCCAGCCGGCGCACCTGCACGACTCTGGCGCTCAGAATTCCTCGTCGTAGAGGTCCCAGAAGAACTCGCACTGCTCGCGTCGGAAATCGCTGACGATGCTGTTCTCGACGTCGAAGTTGATCCGCTGGTCGGCCTCATCCGCGAAAAGCGGCCACGCAAGAGCTTCGTCGCCGTTCGGATCACCACTGCTCGCAAAGCGCGTCCAGTAGCCCTGCATCGACATCGCCAGGGCACGGTCCTCCGCGCTCGGCGCCTCCGCCGAACCGAAGACGAAGGCGATCTCGGCACCGTGAGTCGCACCGAGCTGCGGCAGGCGGTCGGCGAGAACGGGGCGCGCGAAGTTGTACATGTACACGTCGGAGCCACCGGCCGCCGCGCGGCGTGCCGTGTCGTACGTGCCACAGACCAGGCCGGAGTCGCCGACGATGCGCGCCCAGGCATCGTTGGGGCTGTCGAAATCGGAGACCGGATACAGCTCCAGCACCTCGGGAGCTCGGTCGCCGTACTGGGCTTCGACGCGAGCCTCGTACTCCTCCTCGGTCTCCACGGGTGGGACGCCGAGCAGGAAGAGCGTCCCCTCGTCCGAGTTCGAACCGAGGATGTACGGAACCTGCGCGTGCTCACCGCGATCGTAGATGGCGCGCGGTTGATCGGGGAGAAAGCCGCCGTCGACACTGGGGCCGAAACCGCCCGAGAGCGCCAGCAGCTCCTCCACAGGTAACGCGCGCAGACAGGCGAGCTCGTCCGCCGATGCGTCGCAACCGCTCTCCTCGACGAGGGCCGCCGTGCGCTGACGCGCTTCGGCGTCGGTGGTGTTGCGCGTAGTACAGCCGCCACTCTGGCTGACGGCGCGGTGGAAGAGGCCGCGGCTGAGCGGCGACGCGACGTGGTAGCAGGTGTTGAACGAACCGGCGCTCTCGCCGAAGACGGTCACGTTGTCGGGATCGCCGCCGAACGCCTCGATGTTGTCGCGCACCCACTCGAGCGCGGCGTGCTGGTCGAGCAGCGCCTGATTGCCGGAGTACGGATAGTCGGGATCCTCGGCGGCGAGATCCGGATGACTCAAGAAGCCGAACACGTTCAGGCGGTAGTTCGTCGTCACCACCACGACATCGCGCGACTCGGCGAGCACACTGCCGTCGTAGAACAATCCGCCGACACCGAGCGGGATCAGATCGCCCGTCGAGCCGCTGGTATTGCCGCCGCCGTGAATCCAGAACATCACGGGCAACGGTTCGCTCGGCGCCGGATCCGGCGTCCAGACGTTGAGGTACAGGCAGTCCTCCGTATCGCTCGCGGGAGTCGTCAGCCCACTCACTTGCGCGCAGGCGGGGCTGATCGCGTCCGCATCGAGCACGCCGCTCCACGGCGCCGGAGGCTGCGGGGGCCGCCAACGCAGATCGCCGACCGGCGGTGCCGCGAAGGGAATGCCGAGGAAGGATCGCGACCCCCCATCGATCTGCCCCTGAACCAGGCCGTCGTCGATTTCGATCAACGTGCCTTGTTGAATCGTGTTCTCGCCGCCGTCGTCGTCCGAGCCGCAACCCGTCCAGGTCCCAGCCGTGATCACAAGCAGTGGTAACACCAACAGGGCTCCAGACATCCCGGCCGATCGCCTTCGTACTCGCATCGCGTCGCTCCCCCTTCTTTGGCAGACCCTCTGGGCGATAGCAGAGTTGCCCCGCTCGCGAAAACTCGGAGCCGGGGGACCGATTGTCACCGCCCGGCCGATGTGCGAGTCCAAGCAGTGCCGCTGGGCATTTCGGCGTTCCGGAGAAGGCGGCATGAGCATTCAAGTCGGCATCAATCACCTCACCCGATATCGGTTCGATCGGCCGGTCGGGGTGACGCCACACATCGTGCGGCTGCGACCGGCTCCCCACTGTCGCACTCCGATCGCCGCTTACTCACTCGCGATCGAGCCGGCCGACCATTTCATCAACTGGCAGCAGGATCCCTTCGGCAACTACCTGGCGCGCATCGTCTTCGCTGAGAAGACCACCGAGTTGTCATTCGAGGTCGACCTCACGGCGGACCTCACCATCATCAATCCATTCGATTTCTTCCTCGACGAATCGGCCGAGGTCGTACCGTTCGCCTACGGCGAAAACCTGGCGCGCGAGCTGGCCCCGTACCTCGAGATCGCCGAGCGCGGTCCGTTGCTGACGTCCTGGCTGGCGCGGGTCGATCGGTCGCGGCAGCGGACCGTCGACTTCCTCGTCGCCCTCAATCAACGACTGTGCGACGACATCTCGTACGTCGTGCGCTTCGAGCCCGGTGTCCAGACGTGCGAGGAGACGCTCGCGACGAAACGCGGATCGTGCCGCGATTCGGGCTGGCTACTGGTGCAGATCCTGCGACACCTCGGGTTGGCCGCACGCTTTGTGTCGGGCTACCTGGTGCAACTGACCGCCGACACGCCTGCCCTCGACGGACCGTCGGGACCGACGGCCGACTTCACCGATCTTCACGCGTGGGCGGAGGTCTACGTTCCAGGCGCCGGTTGGATCGGCCTCGATCCGACTTCGGGCTTGTTCGCCGGCGAGGGGCACATCCCCTTGGCTTGCACGGCTCTGCCGTCGTCGGCGGCGCCGATCGAGGGCGCAACCGAACCCTGCGAAGCCGTCTTCAGCTATCACAATCGCGTCGAACGCATTCACGAGGATCCGCGCGTCACGAAGCCCTACAGCGAGACGCAGTGGCAGGCCATCGACGCGCTGGGCCGGCAGGTCGACGAAGCGCTCGCTGTCAATGACGTTCGCCTGACGATGGGAGGCGAACCGACGTTCGTCGCCATCGACGACACGCAGAGCGCCGAATGGAACACCGCAGCGGACGGGGAGGATAAGCGTCGGCGCGCCAATCAACTCCTGCGCGCGCTGGCGGCCCGCTTCGCTCCGCACGGACTGCTGCACTTCGGGCAAGGCAAATGGTATCCCGGCGAAGCGCTGCCGCGCTGGGCGTACTCGTGCTTCTGCCGCAGTGACGGCGAGCCGCTCTGGCACGATGCATCGCTGCTGGCGCACCATGAATCACCGACGGGCACCACCATCGAGGATGCGCAGGGATTCGCGGCGGCGCTGGCACGCAGTCTCGGAATCGGTGAAGCATTCATCGTTCCGGGCTTCGAGGATTGGTTCTACTACGCCTGGAAGGAGGGCTCGCTCCCCGCCAACGTCGATCCGTTTGCGATCGACCGCGACGACCCGCGCGAATGGCAGACACTCACAGAGTTGCTGCGGCGCGGCGCGCGCATCCCGACCGGGTTCGCGCTGCCGATCCGCCGGAGCGACGACGGCACCTGGCGCAGCAGCCAATGGCGCTTCCAGCGCGATCACATGTTCCTCATCCCCGGCACATCGCCGATGGGACTGCGCCTGCCGCTCGAGTCGTTGCCGTGGGCGCACCCCGACGATCGCGAGGTCGATCACGATCGGTCGCCGTTTGCCGAACGCGGCGCTCTGCATCCGGCCCGCCAGATGTTCGTCGAGAGGCAGAGCCGCGACCTCGACGTGCAGCGGCCCGTCGGCGCCGAGGGCACTCTCGCGAATCTTCCACTGCGGCGACGCGGCGAGCCCGACGAGGTAGTCCGCACCGCCGTCTGCATCGAGCCGCGCGATGGCTTCCTCCACGTCTTCCTGCCGCCGCTGAAACACCTCGAGGCGTTTGTCGATCTGATCGAATCGATCGAGGCGGCGGCAGCAGAGCGCGCGACCCCGGTCGTGCTGGAGGGTTACGAACCGCCGCGGGACACACGTCTGCGCCGATTCAGCGTCACTCCCGACCCGGGAGTCATCGAGGTCAACGTCCACCCGTCGCGCACCTGGGGCGACCTCGCGCAGGTCACCGAGGTGCTCTACGAAGAGGCGCGCCTCTGCCGACTCAGCACCGAGAAGTTCATGCTCGACGGGCGTCATACGGGAACCGGCGGCGGCAACCATGTCACGCTGGGCGGTCCGACGGCGGCCGACAGCCCGATGCTACGGCGCCCCGACCTGCTGCGCAGCTTGGTCACCTACTGGCAGCATCACCCGAGTCTTTCGTACGTGTTCTCCGGAATGTTCGTCGGCCCCACCAGCCAGGCGCCGCGCGCCGACGAGGCGCGCGACGACAGCCTCTACGACCTCGAAATCGCCTTCCAGCAGATGCCCGCCGGTGAGGTGCCGCAGCCGTGGCTGGTCGACCGCCTATTGCGCAATCTGCTGATCGACGTGACCGGCAACACTCATCGCGCCGAGTTCTGCATCGACAAGCTGTACTCGCCGGCCGGCGACACAGGGCGCCTCGGACTGCTCGAGATGCGCGCCTTCGAGATGCCGCCGCACGCCCGGATGAGCCTCGTACAACAGCTCCTCCTGCGCTCTCTGATCGCGCGCTTCTGGCAGCGCCCCTACCGCCGGCCCCTGGTGCGCTGGGGCACGGCACTGCACGACCGATTCATGTTGCCGCACTACCTCTGGGAAGACCTGCGCAACGTCGTCGCCGAGCTGCGCGACGACGGCTTCGCATTCGAGCTCGGTTGGTTCGCACCGTTTCTCGAATTCCGCTTCCCGCGCTGCGGCACGCTGCACGTCGCCGACATGGCCCTCGAGCTGCGCAACGCCGTCGAGCCGTGGCTGGTGCTCGGCGAGGAGGTGGCGTCTCAGGGTACTGCCCGCTACGTCGACTCATCGGTCGAACGCCTGCAGGTCAAGCTGACCGGGGCGTTCGGCAACCGCCACATCGTCGCGTGCAACGGGCGGCGAGTTCCCTTGCGGCCAACGACGACACCCGGTGAGGCGGTGGCGGGCGTCCGCTATCGCGCCTGGCAGCCGCCTTCGGCGCTGCACCCGACGATTCCCGTGCACGCGCCGCTGGTTTTCGATATCGTCGACACGTGGAACGGGCGGTCGATCGGGGGGTGCACCTATCACGTCGCACATCCGGGGGGTCGCAACTACGAAGTCTTCCCGGTCAACGCCAACGAGGCAGAAGCGCGTCGGGTGGCGCGCTTCTGGGCCCACGGCCACACGGCAGGATCGATGGACGCACCACTCGAGGAAGGCAGCTCGGAGTTCCCGCACACGCTCGATCTGCGCCGCCGCGATCAATTCTGAGGCCCCCGCGCACCCAACCATGGCGCTAAACACCGCGGACGAAGGCGCATCGCCTCCCTTCCTCTCCGGCTATCGCCCGGCCGGCGACGCTTTCGATGAGCTCTATGAACGCGACGGAACCCTCCGTCCACACTGGGAGTATCTCGTCCACTCAGTAGAGGCGCTCGGCGCTGCCGAGTTCGATCGGCGCTGCGCGGAGGGACGTCGGTTACTCCACGAGAGCGGCGCCACCTACACCGCGTATCGCGAGCCCGGCCGCATCGAGCTGCCGTGGCCACTCGACCCGATGCCCGTCGTGTTGCCGAGCGACGCCTGGCGAACCATCGAGGACGGCCTGCTCCAGCGCGTCGAGTTGCTGGAGGCAGTGCTCGCCGACTTGTACGGGCCCGGTCGCTTGATCGACGAGGGTCTCGTGCCCGGGTCACTGGTGTGGGGCCACGAAGGCTTCCTGCGACCGTGCGCCGGCGTTCGCCCGATCGGCGGCCGCCATCTTCCGGTCTACTCCGCCGACGTCGCGCGCGCTCCGGACGGCCATTTCGTCGCTCTCGGCGACCGCGCTCAGGCGCCTTCGGGCAGCGGCTACGCGCTGCAGAATCGCGTCGTGATGTCGCATGTCCTGCCGAGCATCTTTCGCGACTCCCAGGTTCACCGCCTGCGCTTCTACTTTCGCCGCCTGCGCGCAACGCTGTTCGCCCTGTCGCCGCGCCAGGACGAGACTCCACACATCGTGTTTCTGACGCCGGGCCCCGGCAGCGAGACCTACTTCGAGCACACTTATCTCGCCAACTACCTCGGCTGCACGCTGGTACAGGGCGACGATCTGGTGGTGCTCGACCAACAGGTATGGCTGCGCACGCTCGAAGGCCTGCGGCGCGTCGACGTCATTCTGCGGCGCGTCGACGGCGCTTACTGCGATCCGCTCGAGCTGCGCAGCGATTCCCTGCTCGGCACACCGGGACTTCTGCAGGCTGCGCGCGCCGGCAATGTCGCCATCGTCAACCCGCTCGGCTGCAGCGCCATCGAGAACCCCGGGCTGATGGCGTTCCTCCCCGCGCTCGCCAGGGCGCTGCTGGGCCAGGATCTGCAACTGCCCTCGGTGCGCACCTGGTGGTGCGGCGACGATCAGTCGCGCGCTTACGTGCTCGAGCACATGAACGACCTGGTCATCAAACCGACAACCGCGCACTCGAGCGATGTGACCGTGTTTGGCGGCCGACTCGACGCCGTGGGCCGCGACCGCGTGCGCCGCGAGATCCTCGCCAACCCGCACCTCTATGTCGGCCAGGAGTACGTGCCGCTCTCGACGACGCCGGTGGTAGTGAACGGCGAACTCGAACCCCGTGCGATGGTGATCCGCGCGTTCGTCGCCGCCGACGGCGGCGGCGGCCATACGGTCATGCCGGGCGGTCTTTGTCGCGTCGCGCCGGACTCCAGCAGTCCGATCGTCTCCAACCGCTTTGGCGGCGTGAGCAAGGACGTCTGGGTGTTGGCGTCGGAGCCGGCTCGCGAGCTGGACTCGATCGCCGTCGCCGATCGACCGCTGCCCGTGGCCCGCGGCGGCCTGGAGGTGGCGGGGCGCGTCGCCGACAACCTCTTCTGGGTCGGGCGCTACGCCGAACGCGTCGAAGTCGCCGCCCGCGTCCTGCGCGAGGTGGCGCGACACACGCGCGAGATCGAGTTGCGTCCAGGCGACGACCCACAGCTCCGCACCCTCCTGGCGGTCGTCACCCACGTCACCGCGAGCTTTCCCGGATTCACGGCGACGACCGCGCCGGGCGCCGAAGACACCGAGCAGGAGCTGCTGGCGATTCTGCACGACGAGAAGCGCGTCGGATCGGTGCGCTACAACATCAGGGCGCTGCAGAAGGCGGCGCGGTCCGTGCGCGATCAGTTCTCGTACGACACGTGGCGCGTGATCGGCGCCATCGGCGACGAGATGGCAGCGCTGCCGTCGACCTATGGCGACCTCGCCGAGCTGGAGCGATTGCTGATCCTGCTCGCGGCCTTCGGCGGCTTGAGCGCCGACAGCATGACGCGCGGTCCCCGCTGGCGCTTCCTCGAGATCGGCCGCTGTCTCGAACGCTCGCTCGGGCTGATCGCGACCTTGCGCGCGCTGCGCGCCGCGGGCGCCGGCGACGCAGAAGCTCCCTGGCAACAGATTCTGGGATTCGCCGACTCGCAGACCGCCTACCGGCGGCGCTATCGGTCGACGCCGCGCACACCGCTCGTCCTGGATCTGCTGATCGACGACGACAGCAATCCGAGATCGGTGGTGTTTCAGTTGCTGCGTATGGAGGCTCTGCTGCAGGGCCTTTCCTCGAACGCCGTCGCGCCGACCGCCGAACAGAAGGCTCTCCGCAAAGCCATGAAGGCATTGCAGGACGGCAAGCGCGCGCCGGGTTCGCGGCATCTCGACAGCGAGCTCGACGGTCTTCTTTTTCACATGCAGGATCGCCTCACGGCGATCTCCGATCAGATTACTCAGGACTATTTCCGCCAACCCGAAAGACCGCATCTGGTCTGACCGGAACGCCCGCTGGCATCGGTTTACCCATGAAGTTCAGAGTGATTCATCGCACCGAATACAACTACAGCGAGCCGGTCTCGCTCTGTCACAACGAGGCGCGCTTGAGACCGCGCTCGATCGGGCAACAGATCTGCAACGTGAGCCAGATCGAGATCGAGCCAGCGCCCGCCGCGATGAGCGATCGACAGGACATCTTCGGCAATCACGTCACCTACTTCTCGATTCAGGAGACGCATCAGCAGCTGGTCGTCACGGCGACGAGCGAGGTTGAGCGCGGCCACCACACACTCAAACCGTCGTCGGCGACGCCCTGGGAAGAAGCGAGCCGCGTCAGCCGCGAGGGAGTCGAGCCCGAGTCGCGCGCCGTAGCGCAGTACCTGCTCGACTCACCGTCGGTGGCCAGGTCGCGCGAGCTGACCGAGTACGCGGCGCCTTCCTTCTCCCCCGGTCGGCCGGTCATCGAGGCGGCATTCGATCTTTGCGCGAGGATCCACCGAGACTTCGAATTCGATCCGGCGCGAACCACCGTTTCGACACCGCTCTCCGAAGTGCTGGCCCATCGGGCCGGTGTGTGTCAGGACTTCGCGCACCTGGCGATCGGCTGTCTGCGATCGCTGGCGCTGCCGGCCCGCTATGTGAGCGGCTATCTCGAAACTGTACCGCCGCCCGGAAAGCCGCGCCTCGTCGGCGCCGACGCCTCGCACGCGTGGCTGGCGCTATACGCTCCCGGCGCCGGATGGGTGGAGTTGGACCCGACCAACGATCAGATGCCCGACGAACGCTACGTGACCATCGGCTGGGGGCGCGACTACTCCGACGTAGCACCGTTCAAGGGCGTCATCTTCGGCGGTGGAACACACACCCTCGACGTCGGCGTCGACATGCTGCGCATCGACTGACGAAGCCTCGCGCGCGCGCAGCACAAGCGGCGATAGGGATGCCGGATCAACTCCCGTTCGCAAGTCGCGCTAGAGCGCCTCGAGCAGCGCGCTGCAGGCCGCTGTCCGACGAACGCGCCGACTCTTCGAGCGCGACCAGAACCTGTGGGCCGGCGCTGCCGAGCTTGCCGAGCGCGACCGCAGCGGCGCGTTGCACTCCAGGATCGGTGTCGCCCAGGCATGCGCAGAGCGCCGGGGCAGCACGGTCCGGATCCGTCGCCAACACCGGATAGGCAGCGACGGCCGCGAGCCGCACGTCCACGTCGGGATCATTTATTGCCAGGCGCGCCAGCTCCTCGCTCGAGTCAGCCCGAGGCCTGATGTCGCGCAGGCAATAGAGCGCCATCTTGCGGCGCTGGGCATCCGGCGCCGCGACGGCGGCTCGCACCAGCGCGATCGCGGCCGGACCGAGACGGGGAGCGTGCTGCACCAACAGAGCGTGGGCGGCCCAGCGCAGGTCGCTGTCTTCTGCGCTCAAGTGCTCGACCCACACCTCTATGCTGGCGAGCGAATCGCGCCCGCGCAGCGATTGGCAATACGCAGCGCCCCAGCGAGCGCGTCGATCGGGCGATCCCAGCGCCTGCGCCAGCAGTCGGTCCAGCTCGGGGGCCGCCTCGCCCACCGCCGCCAGCACCTCTGCGGCGCGGCGCTGGACCCGTTTGTCGCCGTCGACCAGGCACCCGACCAGCCTTTCGATCTCGTCGCGCTCCAGGCTGCCGCGATGGGCCATCACGGCGACCGCGCCGAGCCTGGCGTCCGGATCGACCGACTCGAGATCGGCTTGCCGCTCGCCGTCGTTCACCAGGGCTCTCCGCGCAGGAGCGCGTCGCGGATACTCGTTTGCGGTGCGCTGCCGCCAAGACCGAGCAGGTAATCTCCGGGACGGCCGCAAGCAGCCGCAATGGCGCGATCGATCTCCGCGGCTTCGCGCCGACAACCGCGCAAGGCGCCCTCGATGCGAAACACCGCTTCCGAGTTGGCGATGAAGTCGCCGCTGACGATCACCTGCCCGAGAACGCCGTCGCGTTCCTCGAAGCACACGTCGAGTGCACCAGCGGCGCCGAGCAGCGAGCCGCGATGCGTGAGATTGGGCGAGCGGCAACGCCCGTAAACCCACTCGGAAGGCGCCGATGCCTCCGAAATCACGCGCAGCGCGGCAGCGTCGGCGGCGCTGAGCTCGGCGCGCGCGATCTTGGTTCGCACCTGTTCGCCATAGCCATGGCACACCAACGCAACCAGCTCGTCGAAGCTCAGCGAACGCTCCAGCTCGTGCTCGAGATCCGTGACCTCGTCCGGCGTCAGAATGGCTGCCGTAACGACGCCGTCCGGATCGGCGCGGTCGATCAGTGAAGGAGCATCGTCAAAAGCGCGCCAAACGGCGATGACCATCTCGAACAGAGCAGCACCGCGCTCATCGGTCTCGAGACCGAGAGTCGCTACGATGCGCTTGCCCACGGTCACCACGTCTCGGCCCGGGTAGATCGGATCGATACCGGCGGCACGGCAGGCGGAAAGGAAGCCGCGAACATGTCGATTCATCACCTGCGGAGCGCTGAGCCGCGTCGCACCACCATCGGTCAGCGCATCGCGCTGCGGCAGGATCAGGGCCAGGCCGGCAAAGCCGGGACCGATCGGCAGGACTCTCCCACCGGCGAACCTCCGATGCAGCTCGGTGCCGCGATCCGCCGGCGCGATGTGGAAGCGACCGAGTGATGCGTGATCGTCGCGGAAGGAGAAGACGTGCAGGACCGGAGGGCGGAGGCCGGACCCGACCGCTTCGAGCAGGTGGCGCTGCGTGGCGTAGCACGTCGCCGGGTCGATATCGCTCTGCACGATACACTCGACGCGGACGGTAGACTCCGATCGCATGCCGTCAGAAAACACGGCCAGCGAAAAATGGAAAGTGGGCGCGGTTGGTTCTGCGGCCGGGTCGACCCGTGTAGCCGCGAACGAGATGGGCAGATAATCTAGCGCAATGCTCGTCTCCGGCCGCGCCGCGACTCTGGCGATCCTGGCTTCGCTCTCCCTCTTTGCGTCCGGGTGCCCCCAGTTCGGACGGGTGTCCCCGACACCGGCGCCAACGCCGGTGGCGACTGCGCCGGCCCCGCGTATCCATGCGCGCGTCAATCCGGTCTTCCGCCTGGTCATTCCGCCGCGGCCGCTCGACGAGCCGACACGGCTCGTGGCGCTGTTCGTGCGCATCGAGAACATCGACCAGCAGCCGCTGCTCATTCGCCCCGATCTGCTCCGCCTCCAACTGCCGGACGGATCGACGCGCCACGCGCTGGATAAGGCGCGGGCTTCGGAGATCATGAGCCGCTCGGTGCTGGCTCGCTACAACCTCGCCTATCTCGCCAATGACCCCTCGGCGCCACCTGGCGGACTCAGCTTACGCCAGCTCTCGTACTGGACGGATCGCGTCCACAGCGATCTGCTCGCAGACGTCCGCCTGGAGCCGCGGGAGACGGTGGAGGGATTCGTCGTCCTCGACACCGGCCACCGCCTCCGCTCCCTGCAGGACACGGCTGTCGAGGCGTTTGCGCAGGACGTCCAAACGACCGGCCACGGCTACCAGTACGGGGTCCGCGTGCCGGTCGGGGCCCCGATCGAGGTCGGGCCGTGACCGGCCCAGATCGGCACGCTGCCACAGGCGGCGAGCCGCGATCGCGCTGGTTGTGTCGCGATCAACGGAAGCTGCACCTGCTGGAGTGGGGCGCGGGCCAGGAAGCCGCCGCGACGATTCTGTGTCTGCACGGCGGCTGCGCCAACGCGCACTGGTGGGACGCCAGCGCCAGGCTGATCTCCGACAATTACCGAATTCTGGCGCTCGACTTCTGCGGCCACGGCGACAGCGACCATCTCGAGAGCGGCGACTATTCCGTGGAAGGCCATCGAGACGATGTCGCCCATGTCGTCGAAGCTCTGGATTTGCGCGACTTCGTCCTCGCGGGACATTCATTCGGCGGCTTCATCGCCGTGGCGGCGCTGCCGCTCCTGCGCGAGCGCCTCAGTGGCCTCGTCCTCGTCGACAGCCGCGGCCACATACGCGAACAAGCGGCGCGCTACCTCAACGCCTTGCGCAAATTCCCGAATCCGATCTACGCGACGCGTGAGGACGCGATCCGCGGCTTTCAGTTGCTACCCCGCGACAGCACCGCGCCGGCGGAGGTGCTGGCTCGCGTCGCGCAGCACTCCATCCGCCGCTCGCATGACGGTACCTGGACTCTCGCCTTCGACCGCCGAGCTTTGCGCGCTGCCGAGGCACGGCGGTTCGACAACGAGATGGAGCAGTGGCACGGCCCCACCCTCCTCGTGCGGGGAGCCGCGAGCGGCGCCCTCTCCGCTTCTGCGCTGGCCGAAATGCAGCGCGAGCTGCCGCAGGCCGAGGTCGTCGAAATCGCCGAGGCTCATCACCACGTGATGCTCGATCGGCCCGCTGCTCTCGCCAAGGAGCTCGAGAGATTCATCGGCAATGTCAGCCGTGCTCCTCGCTCGGCGACCCCGATTTGACTACAAGGGGGCAGCCGCAATGGAGAAGATCACTTCGAACATTCGCACCAGCGATCCCGATTTCCGTTTGAATCGCGATAGAATGGAGCACCTCGTCGCCGAGCTGAAGGAGCACGTCGCGACGGCGTGCAACGGCGGTGACGAGCGCAGCCGAGAGCGCCACAAGAGTCGCGGCAAGTTACTGGCGCGCGAGCGCATCGAAGCACTCCTCGATCCCGACTCGCCGTTTCTCGAACTGTCTCCCCTGGCGGCGCACGGTCTCTACGATGGCGAAGCCCCGAGCGCCAGCATGGCAACCGGCATCGGCCGCATTCACGGTCGACACACGGTCATCGTCGCCAACGATGCGACGGTGAAAGGCGGCACGTACTTTCCGATGACCGTCAAGAAACACCTGCGCGCCCAGGAGATCGCGCGCGACAACCGCCTTGCCTGCCTATACATGGTCGACTCCGGGGGCGCGTTTCTGCCGATGCAGGACGAGATCTTCCCCGACCGCGAGCACTTTGGGCGCATTTTCTACAACCAGGCCCAATTGTCGGCCCTTGGCGTGCCACAGATCGCCGTGGTCATGGGTTCGTGCACGGCCGGCGGCGCGTACGTCCCCGCCATGTGTGACGAGAACGTCATCGTACAGGGGAACGGCACCATCTTCCTCGGCGGCCCGCCGCTGGTGAAAGCGGCTACCGGCGAGGAGGTCACCGCCGAGGAGCTCGGCGGCGGCGATGTACACACGGCGATCTCAGGTGTGTCGGATCACCTGGCGATCGACGATCGCGACGCAATCCGCATCACCCGGCGCATCTTCGCCAACCTAGGCGAGTTGCCAGCGCCCGCTTACGGTCCGATCGAAAGCGAGGATCCCGCATACGATCCGGCTGAGCTGTACGGCATCGTCTCGGTCGATCCGCGCAAACCGTTCGACATCCGCGAAGTCATCGCCCGCATCGTCGACGGCAGCCGCATCCACGAGTTCAAGCCTCGCTACGGCACGACCCTGATCACCGCCTTTGCCCGCATTCACGGTTACTCGGTCGGCATCATCGCCAACAACGGCGTGCTTTTCTCCGAATCGGCACTCAAGGCCACACACTTCATCGAGCTGTGCTGCCAGCGGCGCATTCCGCTATTGTTTCTGCAGAACATCACCGGCTTCATGGTCGGGCGCAGATACGAGCAGGGCGGCATCGCCAAGGACGGCGCCAAGATGGTGCATGCGGTCGCCACTGCCAACGTACCGAAATTGACCGTCGTCGTGGGCGCCTCGAACGGCGCCGGAAACTACGGCATGTGCGGCCGCGCCTATTCGCCGCGATTCCTTTTCATGTGGCCGAACAGCCGCATCTCGGTCATGGGCGGTGAGCAGGCGGCGAGCACGCTGCTCACCGTCAAGATGCAGCAGCTCGCATCGCGCGGCGAGACGCTGTCCGAAGCCGAGCAGCGCGAATATACGGCCCCTGTTCTCGCCAAGTACGAGAACGAGAGCAGCGCCTACTATTCCACGGCGCGGCTATGGGACGATGGCATTCTCGACCCGGTCGACACCCGCGAGGTCCTCGGCCTCAGCTTGGCGATTTGCGCCAACGCTCCCATCCCCGAACCGCGGCCGGGCGTTTACCGCATGTAGGGCCCAGGGCTCTCAGGCCGCCGGCAGAGGCTTTCCGACAGCGAGACCCAACTCGGCCGCGGCTTCGGCAGCGGCCACTTTGCCTCCGGCGGCGCGGATGCGCGCCACCCGCAACGAGCCGCCATTGCCGGCGATCACGACTCCGTCCTCGCCGATTGCCGCGACGACCCCCGGTTTGAGCGCGGGAGCGCTCGCGTCGACGCGTGCGTCGAAGAGCCGCACCAGCACGTCGCCGCGCCGGCTGAACGCCCCCGGTTGCGGATCACAGCCGCGAACGAGGTCGTGCACTTCACCGATCGGCCGCGTCCAATCGACCTCGGCGTGCTCGTCACGGCACAGCGGGTCGTAGGTCGCAAGGGATTCGTCCTGCGCGATGCGCGGCGCCGTGCCGTCGCCGATCCGGTCGACCGATTCCAGGACTACTTCGACGCCGAGCGGGAACAGTTTCTTGAAGTACAGCGTGCCCGCTGTGTCGTCGGCGTCGATCTCGGCCTCCTTCTGGAGCAGGATCGGTCCCGTGTCGATGCCGTCGTCCGTCCAAAAGACGGTGACGCCCGTTCGCTTCTCGCCCTTGATGACCTGCCAGGGAATGGCGCTGCCGCCGCGATACCGAGGCAGCAGCGACGGATGAAAACAGATGCTGCCGAGGCGCGGCGCGTCGAACACCGCGGGCGGTACGATCTGCGTCACGTAGGCGAGAACACCGAGGTCGCTATCGAGCTCGACGAACTCCTGCTTGACGGCCTCGCTCTTGAGCGAGCGGTGCTGGCGAACGGGGATACCGAGCTCGAGAGCGCGGCTCTTCAGCGGATCGGGCCGCCCTGCCGCCGCATCGGGCGGACAGTAGACGGCGGCGATGTCGTGCCCGCGTGACACCAATCCGTCCAGCACTTGTTGCGCAAACGCCGCCTGACCGATCAGAACGATTCTCATGTTCGCCTCCATTCCCCATCGGGATCCCATGGAGACCACGACACCCCGGCCGTCGCAACCATAGGAGGCAGGCGATCGTGACGCCCTCCTTCTTCAATCCCAATCGTCAGAGAATGCGGCGACGGCTTGAGCAAGATTCGCCGCGACGGCGCGGGCCGCCGGTTCGGAGCGGAGCAACACGTTGTTGATCTCGAGCTCCAGGTAGCGGCGCTGGTAGCGACGACCGTGCGATTGCGCGCTGTAGATCAGCCCGGCCAGGCCCGAGTACGGCTCGTTCATGCGCACCCGAAAGCCGGTGCTCGCCAGCGCGATCGCAAGCCGCTCGGCGTGATCGGGATAGTCGTCGAAGAGCACTCCCACGTCGAAGTCTCGGTTGTCGTAGTCGGGGGTGAACGAGTGCACGCTCAACAGCGCGGCGCCGGGCGACGCTTCCAGAGCGCCGTCGATTGCCTCGTGAAAGGGCTCGTAGTGGTCGCGCAGCCGGCGCTGGCGCTCAGACTCGTCGACGGCGTGGTTGGCCGGAACGATAACCCCGTGCGAGCTGACCGGGATCAGATCGTGATCGTCGAGGCGGCGATTGCAGTCTACGACCAACCGCGAGACGGTGGACAACACGGCCGGGGCGGAGAGGCGGAGGCTGAGCTCGTCGCTAACGATCGCGGCGCCGACATCCCAGCCGATGTGATCGTGGCGCTGTTCGTCGGAAAGTCCCAGGTCGCCCAGCCGTTGCGGAACGTCGGGAGATGCGTGCTCGCACGTCAGAATCAACCTCGATCCGGTGCGAGGGCGGAGTTGGTTTGCGGTCACCTTGCGTCTTCCTGCGCGTGGCAATGGACATGATCCCGACCGATCCATGCCCGTCATGGAAAAATTCGGCACTTCGGATTAGCCCAGCTCCGAGCGCCTGCCAACCGGCGGGGCCAGTTCCCCGCGACCTTGACAGACGAAGTGCAGTCCATCTAATTAGAACGCCTTTTCTTCTGGACCAGATGGAGGCCCCGGTGCGGCGCGAGAAGACCAACTACATCATCCAGTCTGTATCGCATGCACTCGACGTCCTGGAGCAGTTCACCGGAGAACAGGATGAGCTCGGCGTGACGGAGTTATCCAAACGCCTGAAATTGCACAAGAATAATGTGTTCCGATTGTTGGCGACTCTGGAGTCGCGGGGCTACATCGAGCAGAACAAGTCGAGCGAGAGCTATCGCCTGGGGATTCGCTGCCTGCAGGTTGGGCAGAACTATGTTTCGCAGATGGGTTTGTTGAAGCAGGCGCAGCCGATCATCGAGGGGCTTTCCAGCACGGCTGGTGAGACAGCGTTCGTCGCGATTTTGCGCAAGGCCACTGTCATTCAGCTGGCTGCGGTCGAGCCGGAGAGGCCGATTCGCCTGCGAGCCGGCGTCGGCGAGACGCTGCCGCTGCACTGCACAGCCTCTGGGAAGGTTCACCTCGCCCATGTACCTTCAGCCGAGCTGCAGGAGAACTACCTGAGCAAGTCGCTCAGCCGCTACACCGGCCAAACGGTGACCGACCGCATCGCGCTCGAGACTCATCTGCGCACCGTCGCCGAGCTCGGCTACGCACTGGAGGTCGGCGAACACATCGAGGACGTGAACGCCATCGCCGTGCCGATTCGCGATTACACACGCAACGTGGTCGGCAGTCTGGCCCTCTCAGGTCCGGCGCACCGCATGAACGGACAGCGCCTCGAGAGCGACCTGGTGGCGCTGATGCGTCAGGCCGGGCGCGACCTCTCCAGCCGGCTAGGCTACGAAGCACAAAAGCAGTGAGGTGGTTGTAGGGGCGCAGCGGCGCCTCTACGGCTCCACGTCCAACCCTCATTGCCCCCATGGGAGGCCCATGGTAGCGGATGACGATTCACCCAAGTGCAGGAGGGCCACCCGTGAAAATCTTGGTTGCAGCCAAGCGGGTGCCGGATCCCAACGCGACGATCAAAGTACGTCCGGACGGAACTGGCATCGTCACCGACAATTTGAAGTTCGTCGTCAACCCATTCTGTGAGATCGCGATCGAAGAGGCGCTCCGCATCAAGGAGAAGCAAGGCGGCGCCGAGGTCGTTCTCGTCAGTATCGGCGACAAGGTAGCGCAGGAGCAGCTGCGCACAGGGCTGGCCATGGGCGCCGATCGCGCAATCCTGGTACTGGCCGAAGGTAACGTCGAGCCGATCGCGGTGGCGAGAGCGATCGAGAAGCTAGTCGCCCAGGAAAACCCCGACCTAGTCCTGATGGGCAAGCAGGCGATCGACGATGACTCCAATGTCGTCGGGCAGATGCTCGCGGAGATGCTCGGCTGGGGTCAGGGGACCTTCGCATCCGAGATCAAGTTCGCCGGTGACAAAGGCTCAGCGGTGGTTACCCGCGAAGTAGACGGCGGGCTCGAAGACGTCGAGGTCAAGCTGCCGGCCATCATCACGGCCGATCTGCGCCTCAACGAGCCTCGCTACGCGTCGCTGCCAGGAATCATGAAGGCCCGCAAGAAAGAGTTGAAGGAGATTCCGATCGCGGATCTGGGGATCGACCAGGGAGTTCAGGTCAAGACCCACAAGATCTCGCCGCCGCCCGCACGCCAGGCGGGTAAGCGCGTCGAAACGGTACAGCAGCTCGTCGACCTGCTGCACACCGAAGCCAAGGTGATCTGAGGAGGCCGCGATGAGCAACGTTCTGGTATTTGCCGAGCATCAGCACAAGACCTTTTCCAAGAATGCGCTGGTCGCCCTCGGCGCCGGCAAAACCCTGGCCGCGCAGAGCGGCGGCGAGTGTCATGCGGCGGTTCTGGGCACGGGCATCGGTGCGCTGGCGACCGAGCTCGCCAAGTACGGTGTCAAGAAAGTCTTCGCCGTCGAACACGCGGCGCTCGAGCACTACACGGCAGACGCTCACGCCCAGGCTCTCTCCGCGCTCGCCGAGGAAAAGGGCTGCGACATCGTCGTCGGCGCGGCCAGCAGCATCGGCAAGGACCTGTTACCGCGCGTGGCGGTGCGGCTAGGCGCCGGTATGGCCAGCGACATCACCGAGATCAACGGCGACGGGACGATGGTGCGTCCGACCTACGCCGGCAACGCGATGGCAACGATTTCGATCGAGACACCGCGCAAGGTGATCAGCGTCCGCGTCACGGCTTTCGAGCCGGCAGCCGCAGAAGGCCAGGCCGAGGTCGAGAACGTCGCCGCGAAGATCGACGAGGGCGCCCTCAAGATCAAGTTCGTCGGCTTCAACGAGACCAAGTCCGACCGCCCGGCGCTCACCGAGGCCAAGGTGGTGGTTTCGGGCGGCCGCGGCCTCAAGAACGGCGAGAACTTCAAGACCGTGCTCGAACCGCTGGTCGATACCCTCGGCGCCGCCATGGGCGCCAGCCGCGCCGCTGTCGACGCGGGCTTCGTGCCCAACGACCTGCAGGTCGGTCAGACCGGCAAGGTGGTGGCGCCCGAGCTCTACATCGCCGTCGGCATCTCGGGAGCAATCCAGCACCTCGCCGGAATGAAGGACTCCAAGGTCATCGTCGCCATCAACAAAGACGAGGAAGCGCCGATCTTCCAGGTCTCCGACTATGGTCTCGTCGCCGATCTGTTCAAGGCTGTCCCCGAGATGAAGGAAGCCGTGGAGAAGCTGAAGTAGCGAGCCGTCAGCTTTCAGCGATCAGCTGGATAAAAGAGGGGGCGGGTCCTTTTGGGACCCGCCCCCTTTTTCTTTTCAGGACCCGCTGCAACGACGATGAGACGGTGGGGCATCGCTGCATCACTCGAAGCGGCTTCGCTGATGGCTGACCGCTGAAAGCTGACCGCTACTTGATCGCCGCAGCTACGATCTCCATCACGTCCAGAGCCGGCAACTCGTTCTCTTCCTTGCCCTTCGCCTTGAGGCCATCGTCGATCATGGTCATGCAGAACGGACAGGCGACCGCCACAGCGTCGGGATTGGTCTCCAGCGCCTGATCGACGCGGATCATGTTGACGCGCTTGTCGGCGTCCTCTTCCATCCACATCCGGCCGCCGCCGGCACCGCAGCACATTCCAAAGCGACCGCTGCGCTCCATCTCCACGAGAGACACACCCGGAATGCTGGAGAGGATGTTGCGCGGCGCCTCCAGGACATCGTTGTAACGACCGAGATAACACGAGTCGTGGTAGGTGATCTTCCGTTGACCGTTCACCTTGAAGTCGAGCTTGCCGTCCTTGATCAGGTGGTCGACGAGCTCGGTGGCGTGCACGACCTCGTAGTTGCCGTTGAACTGCGGATAGTCGTTGCGCAGCGTATTGAAGCAGTGCGGGCAGTTGGTGATGACCTTCTTCACGTTGTAGCCGTTGAGAACCTCGACCGTCATCTCGGCCATCGACTGGAACAGATACTCGTTGCCGATCCGTCGCGCCGTCTCGCCGTTGCAGGGCTCTTCGCTGCCGAGGATCGCGAAGTCCACTCCCGCAGACTTCATGACTTTGACGAGAGACTGAGCGGTGCGCTTGTTGCGATCGTCGAAAGAGCTGGCGCAGCCGACGAAGTAGAGGTACTCGGCGTCCGGCTTCTCGGCCATCGTCGGGATGTCGAGGCCTTCGGCCCAATCGCCCCGCGAGGAGGCGTCGACGCCCCATGGGTTGCCCTGCGTCTCCATCGCCTTGAACGTCCGCGTCAGCTCGGCCGGAAACCGCGCTTCCTCTTGCACCAGGTGACGACGCATGTCGACGATTTTGTCGACATACTCGATCAGTACCGGACACGCCTCCTCGCACGCCCGGCACGACGTGCACGCCCACAGCACCTCGTCGTGAATCAGCCGCTCGCCGACGATGTTCTCGCCGACTGTCAGCGGTTCCTCGGCAGATGGCGCCGCGGCGTTCATCACCGCACCCTCATGCTCATACAGGTAATCGCGCAGGTTGAGCATGAGCTGCCGCGGCGCGAGCTCCTTGCCGCTGATCGTCGCCGGGCAGTGTGAAGAGCAGCGCCCGCACTCCGTGCAGGAGTACATGTCGAGCACCTGCTTCCAGGTGAACTGATTGATGTACGAGGTGCCGAAGCTCACCGAGTTCTCGAGATCCTGCTTCGAGAGCTGACCGATCGGCTCGAGCTTCTTGAAGAAGACGTTGGGGATCGAGGTGATGATGTGGAAGTGCTTGGAGATCGGCAGCAGGTTCACGAAGACGAGGATCACCAGGTTGTGAATCCACCACCCGGCATTGCTGGCCGCAGCCGCCGCCCCCGCCCCGCCGATGGCGAAGATCACCTTGCCGACCAGGTTGCTGAGCGGCTGCCACATTCGCTCGGCCGCGATCTCGGCATTGGGCGCCTCGGCGCCGTGAGCGTACAGGTGACCACCGTCGTACAGATAACCGCTGATCATGATGGTGGCGATAAAGCCGAGGATCAGCAGCGCCTCGCCGTGCGACTGGCCGCGCAGCCGGTCCTCCGACGGCGCATAGCCGTAGAGACGCGCCGGATGACTGACCAGCCACCTGTAGAGCGCGTAGCTGATCGCGGCCAGGACGATCACCTGGATCAGATCCTTCAGCAGCAGATAGGGGCCGCCGAGGAGGTCGACCGAGAGCAACGGCAAGGTAAATCCTGGCACGAAGCCGCGGACGAACATGTGAATGACCTGGACCGCGAGGATCGAGAAGCCCCAGAAGATGAAGAAGTGCATCCAGCCCGCGCCCTTGTCCTTCTTGGGCTGTTCGGCGGTGACAAATTTCTTCTGGCCGAGCGCATACACCATGACGGCTTGGATGCGCTCCGGAATGCGGTCGAAGCGTGGCACCGGCACGACCTTCGTGAGAACCTTGAACCGCCGCGATAAAGTCCGGCCGAGGAAGCCCACCGCCACCGCGATACATAGTGCGAAGATTAGCGTACTCATGAGAACCGCCCTCGCGGGAAGTCGCCCCGCTTATCCGTTGTCGTCCGGTTAAGTGTTTGCAGACCTAAGAGAAATGCCACATCAATGCAAGGCGAGCCCAAGCGCCACAAGGCTCCGCGCACCGACCACTGCAAACGACCGAACCGGCCGACTAGCGTCGCCGCCGTGCGTCGAATTCCGCCGCGCAAGGTGGTAGCGACAGCAAAGGAATCAGGTTGAGGAGTGACCATGGCAGCAAACGACACCCTGGCCAAAGCCCGCGCCGAGTGGGAGCGAACCCAGCTCAACAAGACTCTCGAGCGCGCGCCGGAGCGGCGCGACAAGTTCACCACCACGTCCGGCATCCCGATCGAGCGGTGCTACGCGCCGGACGACGTGAAGGCGGACTATGTGGAGGACATCGGGTTTCCCGGCGAGATGCCCTTTACGCGCGGTGTCCAGCCGACCATGTACCGGGGACGGTACTGGACGATGCGCCAATACGCCGGCTTCGGCACGGCCGAGGAGTCCAACAAGCGCTACCGCTATCTTCTCGGACAGGGACAGACGGGGCTGAGCGTCGCCTTCGATCTTCCGACCCAGATGGGCCGCGACTCCGATCACGCACTGGCCGCTGGCGAGGTCGGGCGGGTGGGAGTTGCCATCGACTCGCTCGCCGACATGGAGACCATGCTCGATCAGATTCCCCTCGACAAGGTCACGACGTCGATGACGATCAACGCCACAGCGTCGATCCTTCTCGCCCTATACCTGGCGGTTGCCGAGAAACAGAACGTCCCATGGAGCAAGGTCGGCGGGACCATCCAGAACGACGTTCTCAAAGAGTACATGGCCCGCGGGACCTACATTTATCCGCCGGCCGGCTCGATGCGCATCATCACGGACATCTTCGCCTTCTGCGAAAAGGAGGTGCCGACCTGGAACACGATCTCGATCTCCGGGTATCACATCCGCGAAGCCGGCTCGACGGCGGCCCAGGAGATCGCGTTCACGCTGGCCGATGGGATCGCATACGTCGAGGCCGCCATCGCCGCCGGGCTCGATGTCGACAAGTTCGGGCGCCGTCTCTCGTTCTTCTTCAACGTACACAACACGTTCTTTGAGGAGGTCGCGAAGTTCCGCGCCGCTCGCCGGCTGTGGGCCAAGATCATGCGCGACCGCTTCGGCGCCAAGGATCCCCGCGCGATGATGCTGCGAACCCACGCCCAGACTGCCGGCTCCAGCCTCACCGCCCAGCAGATCGACAACAACGTGGTGCGCGTGACGCTACAGGCGCTGGCTGCCGTGCTCGGCGGCACACAGTCTCTGCACACGAACGGCCGCGATGAAGCGCTGGCCCTGCCCACCGAAGACTCCGCTCGGTTGGCGCTCCGCACCCAGCAGGTGATCGCCTACGAGTCCGGCGTTGCCGACACCATCGATCCCCTTGCCGGCTCCTACTTTGTCGAAGCGCTAACTGACCAGCTCGAGACCAAGGCCGCCGAGTACATCGACAAAATCGACAAACTCGGCGGCGCTGTAAAAGGCATCGAAGCCGGCTACCAGCAGCGCGAGATCCACAATGCAGCCTTCGATTACCAGCAAGCCGTGGAGTCCAAGCGAGAGATCATCGTCGGCGTCAACGAGTTCGTGCTCGCGACAGAGCAACCACCAGACGTGCTTCGAATCGACCCGGCCCTCGAACGGCAGCAGGCAGCGAAAGTCGCGGCTGTCCGCGCCGAGCGAAACCAGGCGTCCGCTCAGCAAGCCCTCGCAGCAGTTACCACCGCGGCGCGCGACGGCAGCAACGTCATGCCGCGCATC
>CADEER010000017.1:21572-63873 GCA_902826395.1 uncultured bacterium | reverse complement strand
GACACCGTGCAACTGCCGCCGCCCGGCAGGCTGTAGACCGGGCCGCCCGTGATGACCAAGGCCGAGGCGCTCGACGCAATACCGAGCAGTGCCGCGATGGCGATGGCGGCTGCGCCGCCCATCCGTTTCGTCGTTGGCGATCTCATCGCGCCCCCCTCACCACGAGCCGTGGCTGCCGTGGCTGCCGTGTGAACCGTGGCTGCCGTGTGAGCCGTGCGAACCGTGGCTGCCGTGCGAACCGTGCGATCCATGCGAACCGTGGCTGCCGTGTGAGCCGTGCGAACCGTGCGAGCCGTGCGATGCGTGCGACATGTGCTGAGCGAGCAGCATCTTCTCGCTGTTGGGCTCCGTGCGCAGCGCTTGCGCCGCTTCCGAAGTATCCAACGCCGCTACCGGCTTCACCGCCTGACGCGCCTCCGCCGGACTCAAAAAGTCCAACGGCTTCTTGCGCAACTCCGGCAGTCCGTTCTTCTTCTGTTCGCTCATCGCTCCTCCTGGGCCCGCACAGGCCATCTACCCAGCAACTGAACCGCCTGACGCCATCGCAGCCTTTCCGCGATGATCCCCCGTCACTGGCGGTTCACCCGCAACTGGCGGGCGCTCCCCCGAACTCGAAACTATCAAGGGTCGATCCCCTTGGCTTCTTCTGACGATACCGCTCGACGCCGAGCGCAGCTCAGCGCAGTTGCGCCGCGCCGGCGAAACGCTCTTCGCGGTCGCGCTGCGACAACAGGCCGGGCAACTCAACGCGACCATTCTCGTTGGCCGCGATCACATGCGCCAGTGCGCCGACGGACTGACCAAAGCTCTCTTCGGTCGGCAAGTCGCCGCTGCCGCCGTTCATCGCCACCATGTCGAAGCGGTCGGTGTACACGATGCCCCGCGGAGCTCCGTCGTTGCGGCACAGATGAACACGCTGCTCGCGACCGTGATCGTTGGCCAGCGTCAATACACACGCGCCGCCGACCACACCCGACAGGTCCTTGAGATGCCAGCCGCCGACGAGCGACGCGCCATTGCGCAGCGGACGCACGATCTCCCACGGCGCAGGCGCAGTCTCGGTGATCACCTGCAGCGGCATCTCCGGCTGCGAATGCGCAACCGCAACGGGCGCCTCGCCCGGAGCCTCATGCTTGTTATCCGGCGCAACCGACAACGCCGATGCTGCACGCGCTCCCAGCGAAACCGCCAGAGCTCCCCCTGCAGCTCCCGCCGTCACCTTGCCGACGAACGCACGTCTAGACAGTCCTCTACCTTCGCTGTTGCTCACGGTATCCCCCCTCGATTGGAAAATGATCGGCTGGCCGAGCACCTATACGCGCCGCACTCGAGAGTAAAGAGAAACCTTTACAACAGGTGGAAGTACGTACGCGGGTTTCCCTGACGCCGAACGGCAGCGCGAGGTCAGCGGCAAAACGAGAAGAGCCCCGACACCACACGGTGCCGGGGCTCTTCTGTTCAACTTAGATCAACGTCAGTCTTACTTCTTGGCCTTGAACTTGACGCCGTCGTTCTTCTTCACATCGGCCAGCTCCATCTCCAAGCAGACTGTACCAGCGGGCAGACCGCCGGGCTCGCCATCGGGGATGAACTGAACCATGGCCGACGACCCGGAAGGCACACCAGCTTGGAGAGCCGCCGCAATACCAGTCGGCATCGTGCCTTCGCTGTTCTTCGTCTTGACCAGGATCTTCGACTTGCCCGGGCCGCCGCCCTTCATCAGGGCGAGCAGCACGCCGTCGGACGTCAGGCCCTTGTCCTTGAACTTGTAGCCCTTGCCGTTCGGCGGATCTTGACCGAGCTTCTTGAAGCAGTCGCGGCCGTCGCACAGGTCGCCGGCGCGATCGATGGTGAACGACCCCGCAAGCTGGCCGAACGCATCGAAGATGCACAGATCGTAGGCCGTGCCGCCGGTGTTGAGCGGGTTGCCGAAGTCGGTTTGCGACAGCGGCGGTCCCTTGATGAACTTGGCGACGATCTTTTCCTTGCCGGGGTTCTTCTCGTTGACCAGCAAGACGCCCTTCTGGAAGGCGGTCAAGCAACCGGTCGCCGGCGTACCCGTGTTGATGCAACCGAGCAACGAGTCGCAGGTGTCGACCGTGCAGGCGCTATTGTCGTCACAAGCCAGCGTCGGCCCGCCGACGCAGGAGCCGGCACCGTCGCAGGTCTCATCGCCGTCGCACAGAGTGGTGTTCGGACAATCGGTTCCGGACGGTTCGAAGCCATTGACTGGGCAAGCCTCGTCGGCGTTACCAGTGCAATTCTCAGCGACGTCGCAATCGCCCGCGTCGGCACGGCATTCAGTGCTGCTGGAGGCGATGTTGTCGCTCGGGCAAGCAGCGCCCGGCGTGCCAGTGCAGGTTTCATCCGGATCGCAGAGATCGCCCGAGCCCGGGTTGCAGACGTTGCCTGCGTTGCCCGGCGCATCGTCGGCCGGACACGCCGCGTTGGGCGCGCCGGTGCAGGTCTCGTCGACGTCGCAGGAATCGCCGGAGCCAGCGCGGCACAGCGTGCCGGGCAAGCTGATGTCGTCCGGCGGGCAGGCAGCCAGTGCAACACCGGTACAGGTTTCATCCGGGTCGCAAAGGTCGCCGGAGCCCGGATTGCAGACCGTGCCCGCCGAAGCAACCACGTCGCTCGGACAGGCGGCCCCTGGCGTACCGGTGCAGGTCTCGGTCGGATCGCAACTGTCTCCAGAACCGAGACGGCAGACGTCGCCGGCATTGCTCGGTGCGTCGTCCGGCGGACAGATCTGGTTGGCGATACCGGTACAGCTCTCGTCTACGTCGCAGGCATCGCCCGAACCGGCGCGGCACAGCGTACCGCCAGGAGCGACGGTGTCGCCCGGACAGGTCTGCCCCGGCGTGCCGGTGCAGGTTTCGTCCGGATCGCAGAGATCACCGGAGCCCGGGTTGCAGACGTCTCCCAGATTGCCCGGTGCGTCGTCGGCCGGACAGGTCTGGCCCGGCGTGCCGGTGCACGTCTCATCGACGTCGCAGGAATCGCCGGAGCCGGCGCGGCAGAGGTTGCCAGCATTGCCCGGCGCGTCATCGGCCGGACACGCCTGATCGGCGGTACCGGTACAGGTTTCGGTCGTGTCGCAAGCGTCGCCGGAGCCGACGCGGCAGGTCGTACCCGCCGAGGCTACGTTGTCGGCCGGGCACGCCTGGCCCGGAATACCAGTACAGGTCTCATTCGGGTCACAGAGATCACCAGAGCCGGCGTTGCACACGTCGCCGAAGTTGCCCGGCGCATCGTCGGCCGGACACGGCGCCGAACTGCCGGTGCAGAACTCGTTGACGTCGCAGGAGTCACCCGAGCCGGCGCGACAGAGGGTGGAGCTGTTGAGGAAACCGTCCGCCGGGCAGTTGCCACTGCCGCCGGAGCAGGTCTCAATCGCGTCGCAGACATCCGAAGCGGCACGGCAGGTCGCGCCCGCGGTGCGGAAGGTACAGGTCGAAGTACAACATGAAGTCGCGGCGCCGTTGCCACCAGGGCCGGTGCCGAGGTCGCATTGCTCAGGGCTGTCGACGACGCCGTCGCCGCAGTCCGAATAGTAGAACGCGAGATCGACGCGGCTGGCGCAGCCGCCAGAGCCGGAGGTCGAGTGCGCATTGGTGTAGACCGCATCGCAGAGCTGCCCGGAGAACGCCCCAGAGGTGCCGGTGACGTCGACGTCGAAGGTGAACGAGCTGCCGCTGTCCAGACGGAACAACCGCTCGATCGCGCCGTTGGCGTTGCTGGCCGGGGTGCCGCCGGTCGCTACGACCGTCGCCGTTCCCGCCGTGCGCGTGATGTTCAGCGTCTGCGGCACCGCGCCGTTCGCCGTCGAACAGGAGCCGGTCGCGCAAGCCGAGACCATGGCCGAGGTGCTCGTGTAGGCAATGTTGCTCGCACCGGCGCTGTTGAAGGTCGTGAACAGCTCTCCGCCAGTGATGCCGGAGCCGTTGGTCGACGCGCCGTTGATGATCGTGTTGTTCTTGATGCCGAAGTAGACGCGGGTGTGGGCGGCCAGATTGACACCGGTACACGATACCGTCGCACCGGTCCCGGTCGTCGTGGTGTTGGCCACCGTGCAGCTACCGCCGCCCGGCAGGCTGTAGGTCGGCCCGCCGGTAATGACCAAAGCGGCCCCGCTCGAAGCCATGCCGAGCAGCGCCGCGATTGCGATGGCAGCGACGCCACCGGTCCGTTTCATCGTAAGAGATCTCATCGCGCCCCCCTTACCAGGATCCGTGGCTGCCGTGGCTGCCGTGCGACCCGTGGCTGCCGTGCGAGCCGTGTGATCCGTGGCTGCCGTGCGAACCGTGGGAGCCGTGCGACCCGTGGCTGCCGTGCGAGCCGTGCGAACCGTGCGAGCCGTGCGACGCGTGCGACATGTGCTGTGCGAGCAACATCTTCTCGCTGTTGGGCTCCGTGCGCAGCGCTTGCGCCGCCTCCGAAGTGTCCAGCGCCGCTACCGGCTTCACCGCCTGGCGCGCTTCCGCAGGACTCAAAAAGTCCAACGGCTTCTTGCGCAGCTCCGGCAGTCCATTCTTCTTCTGATCGCTCATCGCTCCTCCTCGAGCTCGTGCGCGTGCTCTGAATCTTCCGTAGTCGTCGGCGGCGCGTCTCAGCGCAGCTGCGGCGTTGCCGCGAAGCGCTGCAGGCGCTCGTCCTGCGGCATCAGTTTCGCCAGCACCTGGCCATGACGACTCTCGTTGGCGGCAATCGCATGAGCGACGGTGGCAACGGCCTGACCGAAGTTCTCTTCAGTCGGCAGATCGCCGCGGCCGCCGTTCATCACCACGAGGTCGAAGCTCTCCGTATATACCAAGCCCTGCGGCCGGCCGTCGTTGCGGCACAGGTGAATGCGGTGTTCGCGGCCTCGGTTGTTGGCCAGTGTCAAAACCGACGATCCACTCTCGATTGCCGTCAACCCAGCGACCTTCCAATCGCTGTTCAGCGCCGAGCCGACTGCCAACGGCGCCAGGATCCCCCAGGGTGCCGGTGCCGACTCGGTGGCTTGCAACTGCGGCGCGCTCTCGATCGGCGCACTCGCGTCGCGCGGAGCTTGCGGCTCAACGCTCGGCGCGCGGTTGGCAACTTCGTGCGGACGCGGCGCAGCCTTCGCTCGCCCCACCGTGGTCGCGCTCAACGCGACTGCCGCCCCCGCCGTTACGGTGGCCACACGACCTACGAATGCCCGCCGCGAAAGAATGTCCTTGTGCTCTTGTGCCACCGGACTGCCCTCCCCTCTTGATTGCGTCCAAAGTGTATTGAGAACGAAAGTTGCGCAGAGCCGTACCATGTCTCCGGAGCGCGAGTAAAGCAATTTTCTAGTCGATGGCATGCGTTAGGCCATGCTCGATCGCCACCAACCCCAAAACCCCGGGGAAGCCTCGGGGACGGCGAGCTCACACGTCGGGGAGTGGCTGGGAAATTGTTGGCTTCGCATATCTCGATCTGCTACGGACGACCATGAAACGGGGGAGCAAGGGGGTCCATCTCGTCGCTCAGCGGAGTTCGCTCGAGCCGAGGTGCCACGTCTGGATCGGTCCATTGGAACGACGCAATCATTGCATGCACGAGCGAGCCCGCCGGGCGCTCGCGGACGCCCGACGCACATGAGACTCCCTCAGACGAGCGCCCTCACGGCGGTGAAGCCCACGGCTGTCCGCTCGTTGGACGTCGACTTGCGGCTGGCGTCGGCGACCGGCCCGAGGCTGGCGTGGCGCGGCAACGCTGGGGAAGCGCGCCCGCACCCACGTGAGGCGATCGTCCGCGCCGCCGAGAGTTTGAGCGGCAGCGCGGGCGCGTTGCTGCTGGGGGGCGACGCGCTGCAGCGATCCGACCTGCTCGACCTGCTCGGCGACCTGGCGCGCACACGGGGCGAACGGCTCGGCATGTGCACCTTCGGCGACGGCGTCAACGTCGATGCGGTGCGCCGACTCGTCGCCGCCGGTTTGCGGCGGGTTCAGGTGCCCCTGCATTGCGCGCGGCAGGACGCTCACGACTGGCTGGTCGGTCGGCCGGGGTCGCTGAAGGCGGCGCGGCGCGCGATCCGCGCCTTCGTCGAGGCCGGTGTCCCCGTGACTGCCGAGGTGGTGGTGACGCGGCCGACGACTCCGCATCTCGCCGAGACGGTAGAGGTTTTGGCGCGCATCGGCGTGCGAGCGGTCGTCGTGCGGCGGCTGACGCAGGAAGATGTCGGTATCGCTGAGTTCGTTTCCCTGTCGCCGCGCCTCGATTTGCTCGGGCCCAGTCTCGAACGAGCGGCCGCTGTCGCTCTCGAGAGGCGGATGCGCCTCGTCTTGCGCGACATGCCGGTCTGCGTTGCGCCGCGCCTGCGACCTCTGTTCGCGCCGCGCGAGACCGAGGTCTGGATCGACATCGATGGCGCCGCTCAGCCGCGCTCGCCGGCGGCGCCGCGCGCCTGTGGCGCATGTCCGGGCGAGCCGCATTGCAGCGGAGCGCCGCTCGACTACGTCGCCCGTTTCGGCTGGGAGGAGTTCTACGACCCGAGCGATCTGGCGCTGCGAATCCAAGAAGATGTCGAAGAGCAGCAAGCTCTGCGGCCGACGGCGCCGATGGTGTTCGCGTGGGGCGCACCGAACCGCGTTCGCTGCGAGGCCTGCGCCGCCGGCGCGCAGCCGGCCGGCGCCCCGGAATCGACCCGCGCCATCCGGGCGCGGATGATTCAGGCCGCCCGCTACCGACCGGCGGCGTTGCGCGTCGTCGGGGCAGACGTGCTGGCGCATCCCGCCGCGGCGCAACTTCTCTACGATGCGGTGCGCCTGTTCCCGCGCGTCGAGGTGGCCGGCGAGGCAAGCCCGGTCGTCGACTGGTCCGATCTCGACCTGCGGCGCATCAAAGATTTGGCCCGTTTCGACATTGCACTGTACGGGCCGGACGCAGCGACCCACGATACCCACTGCGGCATTCCGGGCGCCTTCGCCGCGGCCATGCGCGGCGTCGAGCGGCTGCGCGGCGCCAAGATCACCGTCGGAGCCTACGCGATCCTCCACGACGCTGCCTCGGCGGCGGCGTTCATCGAGGGCTGGGCTGCCGGGGCGCTGCCGGGAGAACCCCGCTTTCGCCTGGCGTCGCCAGGCGGTTCCCTCGACGAGTTGTTGGATGTCGCGCGCGCGCTGCCGGCAGGGGCGGGGCGCGACGCCCTGTGGGCGGTGCTGCCGCACTGCCTCGATGGAGCGCCGCCGCCTTCGGTCGGACCGGCGAGCCAACATCAAGAAATGATTGATTGTGGACGAAGCGTGTCCTATCGACCATGTGGATCCGACCCGATCGGCGCGTTCGAGTCGTGCCGCGAGGGCGAGGAGATCTGCGCCGTCCCGGGTTGTCCGGGAATGGCTCGGGGATGGCGAAGCACAGCGAGGTCAAAGCGATGGGCGAACACCTGAAAGACCAGATGTTGGCGCGCGAACGCGTCGCCAACAGGAAGAAGCATTGGGTCCGCTTGGTCACCGCGTGCAACAGCCGCTGTGTCTTCTGCCTCGACACCGACACCCCCCGAGGCGTCTATCTCCTCGAAGACGACGTGCAGCGCGAGATCAGGCGAGGCATCGAAGAGCTCGACGCCGACAAGATCATCCTGTCCGGTGGCGAGGCGTCGATTCACCCGAAGTTCGTCGACTTCGTGCGCTACGCCAAGGATCTCGGCTACGATCGAGTCCAGACCGTCACCAACGGCGTCATGTTCTCGCAGCTCGACTTCTACCGCGCCGCGGTCGACGCCGGCCTCGGCGAGATCACGTTCAGCTTGCACGGCCATACGCCGGAGCTACACGACCGCCTCACCGGTACGCCCGGCGCCTTCCAGAAGCTCATGAAGGGCATGATGCGGGCGATTCGCGAAGGTCGCATCATCGTCAACGTCGACGTGTGCATCAACAAGCAGAACGTCGAGTACATCGATCAGATCGTCGAGCTCAGCCTGTCGGTGGGCGTGCGCGAGTTCGACTTGCTGCACGTCATTCCGCAGGGGGCGGCGTTCGAGAATCGCAACGACCTCTTCTACGATCCGCGCGTCCACCTGCCGCGACTGCAGAAGGTATTTCGCCTCAACCACCACCCCGGCGTCGTGGTGTGGACGAACCGGTTCCCGGTCGAGTACCTCGAAGGCCTCGAGGATCTCATCCAGGATCCGCACAAGATGCTCGACGAGGTGAACGGTCGCCGCCACCAGGTGCGCCGCTATCTCGACGAAGGTACGCCGCTCGAATGTCGCGAGCAGGAGCGTTGCCAGTACTGCTTCATCGAGCCGTTCTGCAACACCACCGACCGCTTCGTCGGGCGGCAGAACGAGCAAACGTGGGAAGTCTGGCACGTCGGCGAAGCCAGCGAGGATAGCTGGGCCTATGCCGATCTGACGGCGGCCGGCCTGCCCTACGGCAGCTCGTACCTCGGCATCGACGTCGACGACCTGACGGCGCTCGAGGCACTGCCGCTGAATGAGCAGATCGGCATCTACGTGAAGCCCAAGACGGTCTCTCGACTGGTCGATCGCGCTGTCGTGCGCAACCCGCTGCTGGTGCGTCTGCACGACGCGGCACAGCTCGAAACGCTGCTCGGCGATGCCGATCTGCCGGTCGGCGTCGATGTCGAGATCGAGCTCAACCAGCGCACCGCGCAATGGATGCTGGCGCACCGCGAGTTGGTGCGCCGCCACCTATCGCGCTTGCGCATCCACCAGGTGGGACACGAGTTCCTGAAGGATGCGTCGGCCGACGACGTGCGCAGCCCGCGCGACTTCTTCGCGGCCCTCGACCTGCCGGTGGCGGTGAGCGGCCTGCCCGCCTGCCTGGCGCCCGACACGCAACTGCGCGAGGCCCCCAAGGTGCTCGCCAAGAAGATGTTCGATCCCCAGACGGGACGCATCGACACCCGCGCCCTGGCGCGCGCCCACGTCGTCGAGGGCTACTGGGGCAAGTCGCTGCGCTGCCGCGACTGCCGCCTCAACGATCGCTGCGACGGCGCTCACATCAACTTCCTGCGCGACCAGGGATTCGCGCAGCTCGAGCCGCTGCAAGAAGGCGATTGGGCGGTTGCCGCCGAGGAGCAGATGCTGCGTTTGCGACCGGAGCCGCCGAAGCGGTTGCGCGACGGCAAGCCGCTGGAGCCTGTCGCACCCAGTCTGCCCGGATTCGACGGGCCGCAGCCGCTGCCCGAGGAGCCGTTGATGGCCAACGCCCGCCGTGCCCGCGAGGCACGGGAACGCCGCTGGGCACAACTGCGAGATGCGCCGCCGGCGTGACCGCGGCGACAAACTGAATTCATGGCCAATCTCGGCTATCTGCAACTGACCAGGAACTGCTACCAGAAGTGTCAGTTCTGCAGTAACCCGCCGACCGGCGTGCATCTGGACGTGGACCAGATGCGCACCGAGATCGAGAAGCTGGTCGAGATGGGCTACGACGGCGTCATCCTCACCGGCGGCGAGCCGAGCACCTCGGAGCTGCTGCTGCCCGCCCTCTCCTACGCGCGCGAGCGCAATCTGTTCAGCCGCATGATCACCAACGGCCAGAAGCTCGCCGACAAGGACTTCTTTCGCCGCTGCGTCGACGCCGGTCTGACTCACATCCACGTGTCCCTGCACAGCTATCGGCGCGAGGTGCACGATTTCATCACCCAGTATCGCGGCGCCTGGGACATTCTGGTGAAGTGTTTGAGCAACGTGCCGGAGATGGGGATCACCTGCGACATCAACACGGTCATCAACGTCTACAACTGCGATCATCTGCACGAGAACGTGCAGTGGATCTGCGAGAACTTCCCGTTCATCCGCCACTTCGTGTGGAACAACATGGATCCCGACGGCAATCGCGCCGAAGAGTTCCCCGACTGCATCCCGCATCACTACGAGTTCCAGGTGTCGCTCGAGAAAGCGATGGACTACCTGCACGGCACCGGCCGATCGTTCCGCGCCGAACGCGTCCCGCTCTGCTACATGCGCCGCTACGCATGGGCGTCCACCGAAGCGCGCAAGACGATCAAGGAAGAGGAGCGCTGCATTCGCTTCCTCGACTTCAAGGGCTTCGTGCACCAGCGCGAGTTCCTGCACGGCAAGGGCGAAGCGTGCGACGTGTGCCGCTTCGATTCGATCTGCGCCGGCATGTACTCGATGGCGCGCACCTACGACGAGCGCGAGCAGTCGCCCATGTTCGAGGATCCCTACGACACCATCGTGCAGGTGCTCGGCCACGAACCGTCGCCGGAGCTGATGGCGCGCCTGCAGGCGCGCCGCGGCCGTCGCTCGCGCACCGAGCAGCCCTCGATCGAGCAGCGACAAGAGGCACTGCAGCGCGCATTGTGACGGGCTGGTAGTCATGCCCCACATTCTCTTCGTCAACCCGCCGCTGGTGGTCGATGACGACTTCATCGACTATCCGACGTTCGCCAATCACGGAGCGCTCGCCTGCGCCGGCCTCGCCGCACGCGCCGGCGCCCGCGTCGAGATCTACGACGCGGCCGCGCTGCCCGACTCGGGGCGACATCGCCGATCCGCCGGTGGCTGGATCCTCGGCGTCGAGCACGACGCCTTCACCGCCGGTCTGCCGGACGGCGACTATGACGTCGTCGTCTTCGCCTCGTCGGTGTTCGTGCGCATCGAGGACGCGCACGCGGAGACGCGGCGCCTGATTCCGGCTCTGCGCGAGCGCTATCCGGAGGCGGTGCTGCTGCTGTGCGACGGCTACGTCGGCGGCCAGCACTACATGAATTATGACGCCGACGCGGTGCTCGCCGAGTATCCGCAGCTCGACGCGATCTTGAAGTATCCGGGCGAGCGCCACTTCGGCGATCCGCAGTCTCTGACTTCCCTGCGCGGCACTCGCTCGGTGTTGCGCGAAGTGGCGCCCGGCGCCCGCGGCGGCGATCCGCTGGAAGCGTTCTACGCGATCGACGGTCTGGATCTGCACCACTTCGATCACTTTCTCTACCGCTGCTTCGGCGACGGCGGGTGGCAGAACACCTTCGGCATCGGACCCGGCACACGCTCTTTCCTGACCAGCACCGGCTGCCCGCACCGCTGCATCTTCTGCACCAGCAATCCCGGCTGGCGCGAAAAGGGCCGCAAGCTCTACCAGCCGATCCCGCTGAAGCGGCTGGCGCACTGGGCGTACCTGCTGCGGACGGTATACGGGGCGCGCCACCTGTTGATCCTCGACGAGATGGTCAACGTGCGCACCGACTTCAACGCCATGTTGAAGACGTTCAACGATCTCGGCCTCACCTACGACTTCCCCAACGGAATGCGCGCCGACCATCTCGATCGCGAGGGCGTCTCGCTGATGCGCGGCCGCACGAGGATTCTCAGCATCTCCGCCGAGAGCGCCTCGCAGGGCGATCTCGACGGCGCCATCGGCAAGGGCCAGAAGCTCGAGGCGATCCGCAACGTCGCCGATTGGTGCGAAGAGCTCGGCGTCCCGCTGATGATCCATTACATCATCGGCTTCCCGTGGGAGACGCCGGAGCACGTCACGGCAACGCTCGAGATGGCGTGGGAGCTCTACGATCGCTACGGCGCCTGGCCATCGATGCAGTTCGCGACCCCCATCCGCGGCACCGAGCTACACGAACAGTGCGTGGCGTTGGGCCTCGTCGAGCCGCGCGGCGTCGATCTCAAGGACGGCGCCCTGTTCCAGCACAAGCCGTGCTTCGACCCGCCAAACTGCCCGCCCGGCTACATCGCCAAGGCGCGCGCCGCCTTCGACATGAAGATCGCCGCCCGCCAGGCCCGCAAGCTGATCATGAACATCACCTACAAGTGCGCCAACCGATGCGTCTTCTGCGCCACCGGCGACCGCATCTCGGCGTCGATGCAGTGGGACAAGATCGAGGAGATCCTGCGCCAACACCGCCGCGAGGGCACCGACCAGCTCGACATCGACGGCGGCGAGCCGACCATGCACCCGCAGCTCGTCGAGGCGATCACATTGGCGCGCGACATCGGCTACCGCTCGATCAATCTCACCAGCAACGGCCGCCTGCTGCGCGACCGCGATCTCGCCGAGAAGGTCGTGCACAGCGGCATCACCCACTTCCTGATCTCGCTGCACGGCGCCACCGCCGACGTGCACGATGCGGCGACCGACGCGCCGGGCAGCTTCGCGCAGACGATCGCCGGCATCGACAACGTCATGGCTCTGCGCCCGGCGGCGATGGACGTCGGCATGAACGTCACCATCGTGCAGCAGAACGTCGAACACCTCGAGCCACTGACCGAGCTTGCGATCGCCAAGGGCTTTCGCAAGATCAATTTCCAGTTCACGACGCCGTTCGGCCGCGCCTGGGACGACGTCGTCCCACCGCTCGAGGTCAGCGGCCGCGCCGTCATGCGCGTCATCGACCGCTTCGCCGATCAGATCCAGATCCACGCCATCAACGCCCAGTTCTGCGCCATGCCGGGCTACGAACGCTACGTCGCCGGCGACCTGCAGAAGCTCGGCCGGACGATGGTGTTCGCCGCCGACCCGCGCTACCCCGAACAGGTCAACCTGTACGAATGGCTCGGCGCCAAGCGCGAGAAGCGCGACGTCTGCCGCGAATGCCCGTGGACCACCGTCTGCGAGGGCTTCCAGGTCTTCAGGCAGGACGAACCCGACATGCGCGTCGAACGCGCCCGCCCGGCGATCGGCGCGGCGTGAATGAACGCACGCCTCGGCCAAGAGCAAGGAGGCGCCGCTAGCGGCGCCGAGCCCATCGGAGCGCGCAGCGCGCACGGGGGCAACGCCCTCAACGGAGTGGCGTAAGCATGTCGGCCGTCTCCACCAAGGAGTCCTGGGTCGACTGGCGGGATGTCCTGGTCGACGTGCAGATCGGTTACGCCTGCAACGTGCAGTGCGATTACTGCTCGATCACCGACGAGATGCGAGAGCAGAACATGCCGGTCGCCAAGGTGATGGACATCCTCGCCGACGCGCGCGGCCGCGGCGCCACCCGCGTCGCCTTCGGCGGCGGCGAGCCCACCATCCGCCGCGCCCTGCTGCCGCTCATCCGCTGGTGTCGTGACCGCGGCTACACGTCGATCAAGGTCGCATCGAACGGCATGATGTACTCCTACCGCGCCTACGCCGAGGAAGCCGTCGACGCCGGCCTGACCGACTTCCACATCTCGTTCATGGCACACACGCCGGAGCTGTACGCGCACATCATGGGCCGCCCCGACGCGTTCGACCTCGTCGAGGCCGGCGTCGCCAACCTGGCCGCGCTCGGCCGCAAGCCGATCGGCGATCTGATCATCAAGAGCGACACGTGGATGCACCTGCCCGACATCGTCGACCATTGGGCGGCAAAGGGCGTCGCAAAGTTCAATCTCTGGCTGGTGTCGCTCTCCGACCGCAATCGGGACAATCTCGACTCGCTACTGCCGGTTTCCGAAATGCGCGAAGGAATCTTCGCCGCTTTCGAGCGCGGCCGCGCCCTCGGCGTGAAGGTCCTCTCGCGCCACATCCCGCGCTGCATGCTGCCCGGATACGAGGATCACGTCGCCGATCTGCGCGACGACAAGGTCCTGGTGATCACGCCGCGATCGACGTTCACACTCTGGGAGTCCCGCATCTCTCCCAACGCCTACGGCGACCGCTGCGCGGCGTGCGTGCACAAGGACGACGACTGCCTCGGTCTGCGCCTCGACTACCTCGAGCGCTACGGCGACGGCGAAGTGGTGCCGGTGACGGTCGCCACCGCCGCGGCCCGCTAGGACGTTGGCGCGCCAGACGCACCTGCCGCGGCGTTGGTGGACCGGGCGATGCGCTTGGGTCTCGTAACCCGATGGAGCGCAGCCCACGCTGGGTCCGAGAGGGTGCAGTAAACTGCCGCGGTCGGACGATCGCGCTGTCTCGTTCATCGGGGGAAGTCGCTACTTGACAGCCGACCGGCGGCGGATCCATAAGCGGGCATTCAACTCACAGTTTTAGAGTTCGGGCGGGGAAGCCAAACTCTCGATCGGGGGATCCAATGCTCGCAGTGGTCTCGTCTCGCAGCGGTTTCGGTGCGTCTATCGCAGTCGCCGTCGCGCTCTTCGCAACAGCGACCGTCGCTTCGGCTCAACTCTCGGAAGGGCCGCTCAGTCCGGGCACGGTCGCGAACTCTGCGCCCGGCACGTCGGTGTGGATCAACCCGGCCAACGCAGCAGCCAGCGACGACGCCGTCGCCAGCACGGGGCCGGGCGGTTCGCCGTCGCAGTTTTTGAAGGCGACGAGCTTCGGCTTCGATCTGCCGACGCCGGCCGAGATCACCGGTATCGAGGTCCATGTGGAGCGGCGCTCGCTCGGCGGAACCATCTTCGACGCGGCGGTGCGCATCGTCAAAGGCGGCGTCATCGGCGCGAGCGATCGCTCGGCGGGCGGAACCTGGCCACTGGCGGACGCGTCGATCACCTACGGCAGCGATAGTGACCTGTGGGGCGAGACGTGGACCGCCGCCGACATCAACAGCGCCGGCTTCGGCGCCGCCATCTCCGCGACCGACAGCTTTGATACCGCCGGCGTCGACCACATCTCGATCACCGTGCACTACACGCTCTGCGCGGAGACACCCGCGGCCGGCTGCAAGACGGCGCTCAAGTCGATTCTCATCGTCAACGACAAGACGCCCGACAGCAAGGACAAGATCGTCTTCAAGTGGATCAAGGGGCAGTCGACTCCGACGGGCGACTTCGCCGACCCCACGGACACGGCCGTGTATTCGCTCTGTCTCTACGCCGGGACGGCGGCCAACCTCATCGCCGACGCCGTTGTGCAGCCAAACCCGACGCTGTGGAACCCGATCAGCACCAACGGCTTCAAGTACCTCGACAAGAACCTGACCCAGGACGGCATCCAGAAGATCGTTCTCAAGGCGAACCTCGACAACAAGGCGAAGGCCATCGTCATCGGCAAGGGCGCCAATCTGCCCACGGTCACGCCGCCGCTCGCTCTTCCGGTGCTGGTACAACTGATCAACAGCGACACCAGCGTTTGCTTCGAGGGCGAGTTCGACTCCGGCGACCTGAAGAAGAACGAACTCGGCAAGTTCAAGGCCAAGGCGGACTGAGATCGGGACCTGGGAACCGAGAACCGGGAACGCACATCAGCGTTTCCGGTTCTCGTCGTTCAGCTCCGCAGGAGCTGCTTGGCGATGGTCTGCAGCTGCAAATTGGACGTGCCCTCGTAGATCGAGCCGATCTTGGCGTCGCGGTAGAACTTCTCGGCCACGAAATCCTTGGTGAAGCCGACGCCGCCGTGCAGCTCGACGCAGCGGCTGGCGATGCGCTCGGCCGCTTGCGAAGAGTACAGCTTGGCCATCGCCGCCTCGGTGAGATACGGGCGGCCGGAATCCTTGAGGCGTGCCGCGTTGTACACGAGCAGGCGCGCCGCTTCGAGATCCGTCGCCGCTTCCGCGAACTGGAACTGCACGCCCTGAAAGTCGGCGATTGCGCGACCGAACTGCCTCCGCTCGAGAATATAGCCGCGAGCCTGCTCGAGCGCGCCACGCGCGAGGCCAATCATCTGGGCGCCGATACCGATCCTGCCTTCGTTGAGCGTCTCGATGGCGATCTTGTAGCCCTTGCCGACCTCGCCTAGGACGTTCGTCTTCGGCACCACGCAATCTTCCATGTGCAGCGCCACCGTTGAGGACGCTCGGATTCCGAGCTTGTCTTCCTTCTTGCCGACACTGAAGCCCGGAAAATTGCGCTCGATGACGAACGCCGTAATGCCGCGGTAGCCGGCATCGGGATCGACGGTTGCGAACATCAGGAAGAGCTCCGCCTCGCCGCCGTTGGTGATCCAGCTCTTGGAGCCGTTCAGCCGATACGCGTCGCCATCGGCGACAGCGCGGGTCTGGAGAGCGAAGGCGTCGGAGCCGCTTCCCGACTCACTCAGGCAATACGACGAGAGCATGTCGCTGCACAGCCGAGGGAGATATCGCTGCTTTTGCTCTTCGCTGCCCCAGCGCAGGATCGCTTTGTTGACCAGTGTGTTCTGCACGTCGACGCAAACACTCAGCGACGGATCGACGGCGGCAAGCTCCTCGATCGCGATGACGGAGGTCATGATGTCGGCGCCGGCGCCTCCATACTCCACCGGCACCTCGATGCCCATGATGCCGAGCTCGAAGACACCCCGGATGAGCTCGCGCCGCATGGACTGGGTCTCATCCATCTCGCGAACGTGCGGCGCCACGGTCTGGCGCGCGAAGCTGCGCACACTCTCTCGAAAAATTGCCTGCTCGTCGCTGTCCACCGTCAACGGCGTCGCCGCAAAACTGTCTGACATGGAACCTCCAAAATATTGACCCGATCCAAAGACACGCGCGACCGCCGTCGATCTCCGTGTCTCTGTGGTGAATAATAATCAGTACTCCAGATCGAGGAGCTCTTCGCCGACGGCGCGCGACAGCTCCGCCAGCGAGACGTTGTAGTCGTGCACGGCGCGGAAGTAGTCAGTGCTGGTCTCCGTGTAGGCACCGTAGGCCTCGAAGAGCTCGTCGCCCTCGCCGATGCCCAGGTCGAAGTTCGCCACCGTGAGCACCATCAGGCCGCGCGCCGCCTTGCGGCCGGCGCGGACCGACTCGACGGTGGCGCGGGCTCGCTCGACCTCGACGTAGGAGCGCTCGACCTCCAGTCGCAAGCCGGTCTCGGCGCGCCGCCGTTCGGCGAGCATCTTGTCCATCTCGGCACGCGCCTGCGCCGCTTTCGCCCGATTGGCGAATACATTGAGGTCCCAGTGGATTCCGAGCACGCCGACCGGCTCGACGAAGTTGTAGTCGTCGTAGACGAACGGATTCTTCTGGTCGTCGCGGTTGCCCGCCACCGCGTAGCGAACCCCGGTGGCCAGGAACAGCGTCGGGTAAGCGCTCGCCTCCTCCAGCTCGACTCGGGCTTGCTGCGCGTCGATGCCGGACACCAGTCGCTTCCATTCGGGCCGGCGGTGCGGCCCGGCCGCCTCGTATACGTCGATCGGTTCGAGCTCGACCTCGGCCATTTCCATCCGTCGCTCGGCGATCTCGATTCGCTCGCCCGGGTCGAGGCCGACGGCGCGTGCTAGAGCGCTCCGGGTCAGCCGCGTCGACGCGTCGACTTCCTCGACGCCAGCAGCGAAACGCGAGCGGCCGATCTGGAGCCGCAGGACGTCGCGCTCGGTCACCGTCTGCGAGCCGTCGTCGAGGCGCTTCTGCGTCTTCTCGATCGCCTCGTCCATGCTGTCGAGCATCTCGCGAAGGAGATCGGCGAGCTGCTCGGAGAGCTGCAGGCCATAGTACAGACGCTTCGTCTCCAGGACCGTGTCGGCACGCACCATCTCGCCGCGCGCGCTCTCGCTGCGCATGCCCTGCTCGGCGGCATCGAGCGCCGCCGACAGCTTGCCGAAGGTGTACAGCGGGATGCGGATGTCGAGCTCCAGCCGGGTGAAAGGGCCGAGCCCATCGAAGAAGTCGGTCTGCGAGTTTGGCGAGAACACCGCGTCCCCTTCCGCCTCATTGATCACACCGAGCAACTGCGTGTACTGGGCATCGCCGAACTTGCCGGCGCGCGCCTCTTCGAGACGCGCCTTCGCGGCGGCGAGGTCGGCGGCGATCAGGTCCCGGTCAGGCCCATTTTCGAGCGCCATGCGCACGCAATCGCCGAGGCGCAGCGCCGTGCCGGGCGCGTCGGTCGCCGCCGCTCCCTCCACCTGCCAGCCAACGAGGGTGCTCAACACCGCCAGCCCCGCGATGAACGAGCTTCTCCGCATGATTCGTCTCCTTCGTCGCTAACGCGGCTTCAAAGTCGATCGCGATCCTGCCCATTTCGAGCGCTGGCGCGCAAACCTCCATCTCGACGCGCATCGCCGCCATCGCGATCGGCTCGCATGCCGCCGAGCGATCCACTAGCAGTCCGTTGAAGAACAGGCGCCGTAGCGAGGGCGAGCGATTTTCGCCAGATCAAGGCGCCGAACCGGAAGCAAAGTCGTGACTTTTGTTGAGGATTCGGCAACGCAGAGCTGGCGAAAATAAGCCGCCCGCAGTAGGTGCCTGTTTTTCAACGGGCTGCTAGAATCGCGGGCCGCGGATCGAGCCAGATGTCTCGTCCGCACACGCTTCCGCGCGATCATCCACGAATGACCCCCACCGGTCTCGCTTCCCACTCCGCCGCCGCAGCATCAGACCTGCCCGTGCTGGCGGCCGGAGGCGTTGAGCCGGCGCTGGCCGTTGATTCGCTGCGGCGCGCCTATGGCGATTTCGATGCGGTCAAGGAGATCTCGTTCGCCATTGCGCCCGGCGAGGTCTTCGGGCTCCTCGGGCCCAACGGCGCCGGCAAGACGACCACCATCTCGGTTCTGTCGACGCGGCTGTTGCCGAGCGGCGGCACCGCGATGGTGTTCGGCCATAGCATTCGCGACGTCGCCGCGGTGCGCGGAAACATCGGACTGGTGCCGCAGGAGCTCTCCATCTACCCGAGCCTGACGGCGGCGGAGAACGTCCGCTTCTTCGGACAGATGTACGGCGTCGAGGCCGCATCCCTCGAGCGGCGGGTCGACGAGCTGCTCGAGATGGTCGGGCTGCAGCCGCGCCGCGACGATCGCGCCGGCAATTTCTCGGGCGGTATGAAGCGCCGTTTGAATCTCGCGGTGTCGCTCGTCCACCAACCGCGCCTGCTTCTCCTCGACGAGCCTACCGTCGGCGTCGATCCGCACTCGCGCGAGCACATCTTCGAGATCATTCGCGACCTGCGCCGGCGCGGCACCGCCATCCTCTACACGACGCACTACATGGAAGAGGCGGAGCTACTCTGCGATCGGCTGGGCGTCATGGACGAGGGACGGATCGTCGCCATGGGGACGCTGCGCGAGTTGCTGACCACGATGGGCTGCAAGGAGACGATCGCGATCCGCAATGCCCCGTCGCAAGAAATCGCGACGCGATTCTCCAACCACCCCGCGGTGAGCGACATCGACGCCGGCTCAGACGTATGTCGCCTGTTCGTCAGCGACGCGAAGAAGCTGCTCGGCACCCTGCAACAGACACTCGAGCGACACCCGAATGCCTCGCTGGAGATCTCGCCGATGAGCCTCGGCGATTTGTTCATACACCTCACCGGCAAGGAGCTGCGCGATTGACCGGCGCCGTCGCAACCGCGGTCTTGCTGGCGATCCTCTGCAGCGCCGGCCCGGGTTCCGCAGCCGATGCGCCGACGCCGATAGCGGGGTCGGCTCTCGAGACGACGCGCGCGACGCTCGAACAAACGCGCGTCATCATCGACAGCGACCGCACCCACAACCAGAAGCTCGATGCTCTGCACGAGCTTCTCGAGAAGTTTCTCGACACCGACACGATGGGCCGGCGAGCCCTCGATAAGCACTGGAAGGAGTTTTCGGCCGGCCAACAGACCGAGTTTCTCAAACTGTTTCGGGAGCTCTTCCAGCGCACCTACGTACAGAAGCTCCTTCTCTTCGATCGACCCGATTTCAAGTACATCGGCGAGGTCGTGGAAGGCGGCCATGTGCGCGTCGACACCGCGATCGTGACGCCGCGCGACGAGTTCGCGGTCACCTACCAGTTCCAATCGAGCGACGGGCGCTGGATGGCATCGGACATCCAGATCGAGGACCTCAGTCTCACCACCAATTTTCGCCGCCAGCTCGATCACCTGCTCAGCCGATCGTCGGTGCAGAACGTGCTCGATCGCATGCGGCGCAAGTACGGCAAGGACGGAACGGACGCCGAATCGGAGCAGGGATTTTGAAGCTGCTACGCATCACCCTGAAGGATCTGAGGCTGATCCTGCGCGATCGTTGGGCAGCGGTTTCGCTGCTCGTCGTGCCGATCGTCATCATCCTGGTCATCGCCGAGACACAGTCGGGCGAGGGCAGCTCGACGATCCTCTTCCCGATCGTCAACGAGGATCAGGGTCCGGTCGCCAACGTCCTCATCAAGACCCTGACGGAGCACCTCGACGTGCGCGTCGTCGATCGCGAAACCGCGGAGAGTTGGGTCGCCAAGGAGAATCGCGCCCCCGCCCTACTGGTCCTGCCGCGCGGGCTCAGCAAGAACTATCTCACCGAGCGCCCGTCGCGGATCGAGCTACTCACCGATCCCGCCGCCTGGACGGAGCTGCAGGCGATCAAGATGGCGCTGATGCTCGCCGACCGCGAAGCGTCGTCGCTCGGCGATCCCTTTGCCGAAGAGCTGCTCGAGCTCGAAGAGCGCAGCCTCACCGGTTCGTGGCTGAAGTTCACATCGCTCGAGCAGAACGTCCCCGGCTTCGCGATGACGTTCGTGCTCCTCAGCATGATCTTCGGTGTCGCCTTCGGCATGCGCGACGAGGAAGCATGGGGTACCAGCGCGCGGCTCGCGGTGGCTCCCGTGTCGCACGCGACCATCGTAGCCGGCAAGTTGCTGGCGCGTCTGCTGGTCGGCACCGCACAACTGCTCTTGCTCCTTCTCTTCGGACACCTGGTGTACGGGCTGGCTCTCGGCAGCTCGACGGCGACACTGGTCATAGCGGCGACGGTGATCGTCTTTGCGATGGCCTGCTTCAGCCTGGTGATCGCCGCCGCGGCGAGCACCCGTGAGCAGGTGGTACCCGTCGCCATCTCGGCGGTCTTCATCCTGGCGGCCCTCGGCGGTTGTTGGTGGCCGTTCTTCGAGCAGCCGAAGTGGATGCAGATCATCGCACAGGGTGTCGTGACGACCTGGTCGATGTTTACGATTCACGACGTCATGCTGCGCAACAAGGACTTCATCGACATTCTGCCCAAGCTCGGCTTCCTGACCGCCTATGGGCTCGTATCCTTCGCCATCGGTCTACGGCTGTTCCGCTACTCCGACAACTGAAGACGTTGTTGGCTCGGCCGGCGGATTGAGATAACGACTGCACAGCGATTGAAGAGATGACTGCGGACACACGAGGCAAGAAGGTCGGCTTTCGGCCGCGGCTGGTGAAAGCCGGGCGCGGTGATCCCGGGGGTCAGGCAGTCGAGTTGGCGGGCTGGGGCAATTATCCGGTGGTCCGCGGCTACGAGAGGGTCTCGGAGAACCTGCCTCGCATCACCCAGGGCGCCGTTCTGACCCGTGGGCTGGGGCGTGCCTACGGCGACGCCTGTCTGCCACCGGCGGGCGACTACGCGATCGCTGCCTCGCGGCTCGCCGATCGCCTGCTCGCCTTCCACCGCGAGAGCGGCATCGTTCGCGTCGAGGCGGGATTCCCACTGCATCGACTCAACCGCATGTCGCTGCCGCTCGGTTGGTTCACTCCCGTTACGCCGGGCACCCACCACGTCACGGTCGGCGGCATGGTCGCCTCCGACGTACACGGCAAAAACCACCACGTCGCCGGTTGTTTCGGCGAGCACGTTCGCGCCCTCAAGATGCGCGTAGCCAGCGGTTCGATCATCGAGTGCGGCGACTCAAAGGCCGACCTGTTTCGCGCCACCCTCGGCGGCATGGGTCTCACGGGCCACATCCTCGAGGTCGAGTTTCAGATGGAGCGCATCTCCAGCCCTTGGATCTGGGAGGAGAGCGAGCGCATCGACAACTTCGAGGACGTGCTGGAGAAGCTCGAGGTCGCCGGGCAGGAGTGGCCGTTCACGGTCGGCTGGGCCGACTTCCTCGTCACCGGCGCCAACGCCGGCCGCGCCATTTTGATGAAAGGCCGCTGGGCGACGGACGCCGAGGCGCCGGCCGGTTTGCCGAAATGGCGCAACACCGTGGCGTTTCCGCTGCGTCTTCCGAACTGGGCGCTACAGACGTGGATGATGCGCATCGGCAACTTTCTCAACTACAGCAAGCACGGCGCGCCGATCCGGTCCGGCATCACCCACCCCGAGGCCTTCTTCTACCCCCTCGACATCCTCAGCCAGTGGAACCGCGTCTACGGCAAGCGCGGGTTCACGCAGCACCAGGCGGTGCTGCCGGCGCCGCACACGCACCGCCGCCATGAGCAGTTCCTGCGCCTGCTGCACGACAATCGCGCCAAGGTCTTCCTGTCGGTCGTCAAGGACTGCGGCGACGAGGGACGCGGCATGATCTCGTTCCCCAAGCGCGGCGTTTCGTATGCTCTCGACATGCCGGTGGACCAGGACACGCAGCAGCTCGTCGATCGGCTGAACGATTTCGTCGCCGCCGAAGGCGGCCGCATCTACCTCGCCAAGGACGCGTTCACACGCCGCGAACATTTCGCCGCCATGGAGCCCCGACTCGAGGCGTGGAACTCCGTGCGCCGCCAGTGGGATCCGGAGTACCGCCTGAAGAGCGCCCTGTCCGTGCGCGTCCTCGGAGATCCGGCGTGAACGTCGCATTCCTCGGCGCCTCCAAGGGCATGGGGCGCGCGCTCGCGCGGCGCATGGCCGAGCGCGGCGATCGCCTGTTCTTGCTCGGCCGCGACCTCGACGACTTGCGGCGCTCCGCCGCGGATCTCGCCAATCTAGGAGCCACCGGCGAGGTCGGCGTCGCCCATTGCGACCTCGGCGACCGTTCGACGTTCGCACCCGCCCTGGCCGCGGCGCGCGCCGCACTCGGCGACGTCGACACCGTCATCGTCACCGCCGGGATCTACGCCGGTCAGGAAGAGCTCGAACGCGACAGCGAAGCGCGCGAGCGGCTGCTGACCCTGGATTTCACCAACACGATCCAATTCTGCGAAGAAGCGCGGGTCATGCTGCTGCAGCGCGGCGGCGGCCGATTGTGCGTCTTCTCGTCGGTCGCCGGCGAGCGCGGCCGCAAGCCAGTCGTCCTCTACGGCGCCGCCAAGGCCGGGCTCTCCTATTATCTGGAAGGGCTCGATCACAAGTTCCACGCACAAGGTCTGCGCGTCACGACCGTGAAGCCGGGCTTCATCAAGACCGGAATGACCGCCGGCCTCGATCCGCCGCCATTTGCCGGCGAACCAGAAGGCGTGGCGCGCGACGTCCTGAAGGCGATCGACCGCGGCAGCCCGGTGGTTTACACCCCGGGCATCTGGCGCTGGGTAATGTTGGTGATTCGCTACCTACCGCGCGCCGTCATGCGGCGCATCGGCTTCTGATCGAGAACCGGGAACCGGGATCTGCAACATCCAGACGTTCCCGGTTCCCCGTTCCCGGTTCCCGATCACTGCAGCGGCATCTCCCGCCACTCTTCGCCGGCCACCCATTTCACGTAGGCCATGAGGTCGGCGATCTGCTTGTCCTCGAGGAACCCGCCGTACGCCGGCATCTGCACGCGTTGTCGCTCCAGAAAGAACGATGCGAGCGGATCGTCGCTGAGGCGCGGAACACCGCCGTTGGTAATCCAGGCGCGCAGCTCTTCGTCGTCGCGCACCAGCTCGGCGAAGTCGGGTCCGTAAAAGCCGGGGATGTAGCCCTTCAGCGATCCCGGGTTAGCGTGGCCGCCGCTTCCCATGGCGCCGTGACAGGTAAAGCATCCGAGCTCGTGCGCCAGCTCCTCGCCGTCGGCCGCCGGTCCCTCGGGCGGAAACAACATCTCCGACGATGCGCGCAGAAAGGCGACCAGGTCATCGACGTCCTGCTCGCTCACGAAGTCGGCGAACGCCGGCATGCGGATCGCCTGGCCGCGCATTTCCTTCAGATATGCCTCGCTCTGCAGTTTCGCCGCGGGCGCGCCGTGGAGAATGTACTCGCGCAACTCCTGGTCGGACTTCGCGAACATCATGAGCGTGCCTTCGTGAAACGGCGGTACCGATTCGTATTTGCTGCCCGGGTTGATGACGCCGGCGCGACCCAAGGGGCCGTGGCATGTGAAACAGCCGAGCTCTTCGGCGCGTTGCCGGCCGCGCGCCGCCGCGGTGATCTCCGGGGGAACGATGATGTTGCGAACATGCGGATACGCGATCCAACCGACGATCGCGATCAGCAACGCACCCAGCAGGAAACTGGTTCGCCTCCAGGCTCGGGCACTCGGATCACGCATGCGCCCTTCATTAAGGACGGATCCGCTCGCGCTTCAATGGGCAGCGGGGTTCTCCGCCATTCTCGTCGGGCGAACCGTTCAATCGCTCGCCAGACCCGTCAACCTCTCCATCGACCACCACCCGCCGGAAAATTGACAGAGCGACGCGTCGCCGGAATATTGGGCCGATGAAATTCTTTGCCAGAACCACGCTCTCCATCGTTCTCGCGACCAGCTTGCTCCCCGCCTTCGCCGCCCCGGTGGCGCTGGGTCAGGAGGAAGTCGCCGTCCAGGGCGAGATCCTCGATATGACCTGCTACCTCCACAAGGGCAGCAAAGGGCGCAAACACCGAGCCTGCGCCGAGATGTGCGCGCAGAAGGGATTGCCAGTTGGTGTGCTCACCGCCAGCGACGAGGTGTATTTGCTCATCGAGGACCACGACAATCCCGACCCTTACGCCGACGCCGTGAAGTTGGCCGGACGCGATGCCTCGATCAAAGGTGTGAAGTACTCCAAGGGCGGCGTCGCGGCGATCATGGTCACCGAAGCCAAGGCCAAGTAGGCGCCGGTTTCCCTCTTCGAGTTTCCGATTCGTACACACGTTACCGCGCGGGCGCACGGAAGATTGCCGTCGATGAGGGACAGGATCGCGAAGCTATTCGTGTGCGCATCGGTCGCGATCCTGGCGTCATGCGCCGGTGACGGACCGGCACCGAATACCAGCACGGACTGGTTCGCGGTATTGCAGCGCGACATTCTTGATCAAAGCTGCACCTCCGGCCCCTGTCACAATCCCCAGTCCGTGGCGGGCGGCTTGATCCTCACCTCCGCCTTTTCTTACGAGCAGCTGGTCGGGGCAGTACCACAGAACCCCGCGGCGCTCGGCGAGGGACTGCTGCGGGTGGCGCCGTTCGATCCCGACGGGAGCTTCCTGCTGCGCAAGTTGGAGGCGCCGGGTCCCGGCGAAGGCAGCCGGATGCCGCAAGGCGCCGAGCCCCTTTCGGACGCCGACATTCAGTTCATTCGCGACTGGATACTAGAGGGCGCGCCGGGTCCCGAAACGCCGGGCCCGACGACCGCAACCGCAACCCCGACTCCAACCAGCCTGCCCGACACTCCGACGATCCCCGCACCCTCTGCCACGCCATCGGCCACCAATCCCGCCATGACGCCAACCGCCGCTGCCGCCACGCCGACCGCCGGTGCCGACACCGAGACACCGGTGCCGCACACGCCGACGCCGACCGACCCGGCGCCCACCCAGACGCCAGCGCCGACCACGCCGTCGGAAGTCACTCTCGAGCAGGTGCAAGAAGCCGTGTTCTCGCCGAGTTGCGCCGTCCAGTTCTGCCACAGCGGCGACTTCCCATCGGCGGGCCTGAGCTTGGAGGAAGGTGAATCGTTCGCCGAGTTGGTCGATGTCCAACCGACGAATCTCGCCGCGATCAATGCCGGCTACCTTCTCGTCGAGCCCGGCAATCCCGACGACAGCTTCCTCTACATCAAGATCGTCGGCCCGCCCTCCGTCGCCTTCGGATCGCGCATGCCGCTGCTCGGTGGATTTCTCGACGAGGAGCAGACCGCGCTCGTCCGCGACTGGATCACGTCTCTCGATTGACGCTGAAGGTCAGCGTCGGCGGCCGCGCTAGAAGAACAAGTGCACCTCGGCGGAGAGGATGCTCTGGTTGTGGCTGGCGTTCGACTCGATGCCGTTCGACACTCGATAGAAGAGGCGCGTTTGTAGAAAGCGTGCCAGGAACGGCTCGAGGCCGATGCTGAAGCGGTTCTCGGAGTCGTCAGCGCGCTGGCTCAGATCGCCGTCGTAGTCGGCGTAGTCGAACGCCAGTTTCACGTTCAACCAGTTGAAGGCGAGGTAGTTGAGCTCGCTGTAGTGGATGAAACCGCCGCGGTACTCCTTGGGCCCCGTTGGATCGTCGAACTCCGCGACGCGCCGCTGGATGAAGTCGACCTCACCGAGATAGATGAAGGGACCGATGCCAAAGCCTCCGAAGCCGGCGAACTGATAGGTCTCCTCGTCGCCGCCGTTGCGGTTGCCCGAGGCGCCGACGAACACGCTGTCGAGCACCGTCACGTCGCGGAACAGTGCCGAGGCGCTACCGGTAACCTGCACGTCGCGATCGCCGGCGCCCTCGGCGACCGAAAGAACCACCGCCCACGGCCCGGACATCCAACCACTCTCGACGGCCGCGCTGCGCAGGTCGAAGTCGAACCCGGTATTGGCCGAACCGTTGCGGCCGCCGCGGATGAAGGATTCGTCATCCTGGATCTGCAAGCCGTAAGGCAGAAACATGCGCCCGGCTTTGATGAAGAAGTCGTGCGGCAGGTAGATCATGCCCCACGCCTCGCGCGCGTCGGTGGTCGGCGCCAGGCGCAGATCGACATAGAACTCGAGCAGATCCGGGATGACCGTGGCATTCAGGTAGGTGACCGCCTCGTCGACGTCGACGTCCACTTCGTCGAGGCGCCCCCGGAATACCTCGTTGTTGTCGACGAGGCCGTCGTCTCCCGGCTCGTCCTGGAAGATCAGTCGCGCGCTGGTGCGCAGGTCGGCCCCGATCGCCAGATAGTCGTTGATGGTGCCGTCGAACGACTCGATCGGCTTGGTGAGGTCGTCGAACCAGTTCGGATACTTGAGGATGTCGCGGCTGTGCGCCGAGACGAACGAGCTGCGCATACCGCCGCCGGTCACGTTGACGTGACAGCCGTTGCACTTCACTCCACTGCGCAGCGCCAGATACGGTTCGGCGCGAGCCTCATCGATCATCGCCAGCGGCGCGGCGCACAAGCCGAGCAGCAGAATCGATGTCCGCCACATCCCTCTCAACATCCGACACCCTCCCCTCACCGACGCAGCGGCCTTCCGAACGTTGGCCTCGGCAATACTCCCGGCATGTCCGGCGCGCGTCAAGCGACAAGACGCGCTCGTCTCCCCAACGGCCGCAAGCAACGTGCGATCGAACCGCAGCCCACATCGAATCGCCGAGGAATGACCACCACCCCATTCTTTCGCTTGCCGCTCGCGACCCGAGCAAGGATACTCGTCAGGCGTCGAGCGACCGATACGATGGCTCCTCCATCGAAAACCGCACCCGCCACCACCTTCGCGAGATGCCACTTCTGCGGCAGGGAAAGTCCCGTCTCCGAAGATTGGCTGCCGACCCCCTGCGCGTACTGCGGCCGAATTCACTTCCCGGTCACCAGTCGTTCGCGCCTCCTCGCCGTCATCGCCGGCCTCGTTGCTCTGGCCCTCTTCACCATCATCGTCTGGTGGGTTGCGCTCTAAGTCTCGTCCCGATCGCCCCGGTCTGATGAACTCTTAGACACCGGGCCGGAAACCTGATCCACTTTCGGGCTTGAACACACCTCGACCGGGCGGCCTCCGAGCCGCCCCCAGGGTACTGGAGAACCGATGGACGCAATCGGCGATCGTCGCCGTTCTGTTCGTCGCGACCGGAGAGCTGGGCCATTTGCTTGCGATTCCGCCCGGCCTCGCAACTCCGATCTGGCTTCCGTCGGGAATTTCGGTTTCCGCATTCATATGTCTCGGCACCCGAGTGTGGCCCGGCGTGTTCGCCGGCGCCGCGGTCGTCAGCACCTTGCCGCTGCTGAGGTCCGCGGAGACTACCGGGTTTCTCATGCCGCTTTCGATCGGCTCGTTGATCGCCTTTGCCGTCACTTCGGAGCCGTTCGTCGCCGCGGCTATCTATCGGCGCGCCAAGTTCGGCGGGGCCTTGCTCGATCACGCGCGCAACGTCGCCGCGCTGTTGCTCGTCGCCGGCCCGATCAGCTGCGCGGCCGCCGCTACCCTGGCCACCCTCACGCTGGCCGCGAGCGGCGCGATCGAGTGGTCGAGTTTCTCCGAAACCTGGCTGACCTGGGTCGTCGGGGATCTCGCCGGTATCTACATGCTCGCACCGGCCGTCCTGGCCTGGGCCGAGGGCGACCGCATCCGGCTGAACCAGCGCGATCGAGGGATCATGCCCCTTGCGATCGCGGGGATTGCGCTGGTTTGCGTGGTGTCGTTTCTCGACGGGGCACTGATCGGAAGCAACATGCGGCTCGCGTTCCTGCCTTTTCCGCTCGTGGTGTTCATCGCCTACCGCTTCAACGATAGACTCGCGAGCCTGGTCGGATCCGCCGTCGCCGCCGCCTTGATCCTGGCAACCGCCAAGGGCCACGGACCATTCGGCGACCACCCAACGAACCAAGCACTGATCGAGCTGCAAGTGTTTACCCTGGTCGGCATCCTGACTGCGTTGTTCACCCGTTCGATCGCCAACGAGCGCGACGCGGCCGAACGCGAGACCAGGAGATTGAGCTCCGATCTCGCTCATCTCTCGCGCGTCACACTGATGGGAGAGCTGGCGGCCGGCATGGCTCACGAATACCACCAGCCCCTTACGGCGATTTCGAACTACGCCGGCGCATCTCTGATGATCCTTCGCAAGCACGAGAGCGCCCGGGACGAGCTAGGCGAACCGCTGCAGCGCATCGCCGACGAGGCGATGCGCGCGGCCGGCATCATCGATCGGCTGCGGGCGTTTCTGCAGAAGCGACAGCCGCAGCGCAGCCCATGCGACGCGAACGAGATCGCCAGTGAAGCGGTTCGGTTTGTTCAAATGGCTCATTCCTTCCCCGCGGTCTCGTTCAGTTGCCGGCTGGCGCCGGGACTTCCGCTCGCCAACGTCGATGACGTGCAGATCACCCAGATCCTCTTGAACCTGCTGCTGAACTCCTGCGAAGCGATCGAGGAGAGCGGGAGGCAGGACGGACTCGTCGAGGTATCGACGCACAAGAACGGCGCCGGGCGCATTCGGATCCGGATCGCGGACAACGGCCCCGGCATGGGCGCGGTGGCCGCGCGGTCCTGCTTCGACCAATTCTACTCGACGAAGGAGAACGGTCTCGGCATCGGGCTCAGTATCAGCCGCACGCTGGCACACGCCCACGGCGGTCAACTGACCCTCGAGACGTCGAGCCCGGAAGGAACGACTCTGTGTCTCGACCTGCCGCTGCGCGGCCGCCCGAACGAGATCTGACCTGACACTCCACTTGCGCAGCGGCGCCGGACGCGCTCTCCTCGGCGGAACTGTTGTCGGCGGCACCATACGGAGGGGTGGCCGAGCCCGGTTTAAGGCGCCGGTCTTGAAAACCGGTGACCCGCAAGGGTCCGGGGGTTCGAATCCCTCCCCCTCCGTCCTTCGCTCGCCGAAGGAAAGCGAAGGACGCCCTCCGTAGCCTTGGCGGAGGAGGGCATCGCGTCGCCCGTTCGACCCTCCACGCAGACGCGGGACCGGAGCGACGTCGCGACGGGACGCGATCGGCGACATGCCGCGAGTTGACAATGGCCCTCGATCGGCGGAGGGCTGAACTATCGCGTTGGCAGCCCGGACTCCGGAGGCAACTACGGCCCCCCACCGAATGGTGTACGTGCTCTACCGGGAGCTATGAGCTCTCCACAGCGTTCGCAGAACGGCTCGACGAGCAGGCGGCTTCGCCAGCCCCCGACTCCTATGCGAATTCCGCAGGTACACGGTGAGAGAATGTGGAAGCATCTGGGTGCGTCGATCGTCTCGGGATTTCGAGCGCTCCGGCAAAAATTCGGCCGTGCCGTCGCTTCGGACGAACCAATTCAGACAGAGCCATCCCCCTCGCAGGTCTCGTCGAGGACGGACTTCTGGAAGGAATTCCGGGAAGGGAAGCGCGAGGCCGACGCGCGTGGCGAGACGGGCCGAGGGTGATCGAAGACGGCCACGTCCAATTATTCCGCCTCGGGACCGTTGAACGAGGGCACGAGGCGACAACCAATCAACCTCAGGGGAGCGACCACAATGGGAGACAAGTCACCAAAGTCCGTACGTCGCAACGAGAACCAGAAGCAGGCCAAGAACGACGCTCAGAAAAAGAAGAAGCGCGATACCGCCGAAGCAAAGCGATCGGTTTTCAAGAAATCGTGATCCCGCTCGCAGCGCACGGGAGCCGCCGCGGGCGCCGATCCTCGAGCTCCGGAAGATCCCGAATCAGCGTGGGTTGATCGGCTCGCCGCCGCGAGCGCGGAACCGAAGGGATGCCGATTGCACGTTTCGTCGATGAGCTAGCGTTGCGAGCCGCCAAAAGAAAACGGCCGGTGCCGAATGGCACCGGCCGTTTTCATTGCCTACGACCGATTACTGATCCTTCAGCCGGAGCTGCTCGAGATCGTTCTTCTTGACGTCGCCGGCGTCGAAGGTCGTTTCGAAACACATCCCGTTGTCGTTGTTCACCACCTGGACGACGACCGGGAAGTCTCCCATCGCAACCGGCAGCGCAGTCAGATCGGGCAGGGTGGCACTCTTCCCCTTCCAGAGGATCTTGGCCTTGTTCTCCGGGTGACCCTTTAGAATGATCTTCTGCGTGCCGTCCGCGCTCAAGCCACTGTCCGTGTAGGTGTAGCCCAGGCCGCTCAACAGCTTCCACTTGGTCGTGCTCGACGGCACGTTGGCCTCCAGGATCAGACTGGGCACCGCACCGGCATAGATGCAGAGATCGTACTGTGCCGACGTGACCGGGTTGGAGAAGTCTGCCTGATTCGTCGTTTGGCCGCGGATCCATTTGTAGACCAGCTTGTCGCGGCTCTCGGGGAACTTGTTCTTGTACAGCAAGATCGACTTCTCCGCGGTCCTGCAGGAGCCGAGCGGGCTGGGTTCGCAGCCGATAAAGAGACAGACGTCACCGGGCTCATCACACGTGCCCCCGCCGCACGGATCGCCAGCGCTGGTGCACGACCCGGCTTGGCAAGTCTCGTCGCCGGTGCAGAACAGGCTGTCGTCGGTGCACGGCGTTCCGTTGCTTTCGAAGCCGTCCGCCGGACAGGTGACGGCGCTGCCATCGCACTGCTCGGCGACGTCACAGTCGCCGGCGTCAGCCCGACAAAGCGTCCCCGCCAGCTCCACTTCGTCGGCCGGGCAGGCGACATTGGTGCCGTCGCAATCCTCTTCGATGTCGCAAGCACCCGCCGAAGCGCGGCAAAGGGTACCCGCCGATGCCAGCGCATCGGCCGGGCAGGTCTTGTTGGTACCGTCGCAATCCTCTTCGACGTCGCAGTCATCCGCCGCCGGGCGGCAGAGCGTCCCTGCCGGCTCGACAGTGTCGGGTGGGCAGGTCGTACTGCTGCCGTCGCACTCCTCTTCGACATCGCAGACATCGCCGACCGTGGCCGAGCGGCAGACGACGCCGGCATCTGCCACGTCGTCGGCCGGACAAGCAGTGCCGACGCCATCGCAGGTCTCCTCAACGTCGCAGTCGCCCGCTGGGGCTCGGCACGGGGTGCCCGACGCGGTCATGCCGTCGGCCGGGCAAGCAGCGTTCGAGCCGGTGCAGTCCTCCTCGGCGTCACAGACGTCGACAGGAGCGCGACACGTGGTCCCAGAAGCGACGAAGCCGTCGGTCGGGCAGGCTGCGCTCGCACCGGTACAATCTTCATCGACGTCACAGATACCCGCCGCGACGCGGCAGGTCGTGCCCGCCTCGACCAAGTCGTCATTTGGACAGAGCTTGGAAACGCCGTCGCACTTTTCTTCAACGTCGCAAGCACCGGCGGCCGGGCGGCACGGGGTGTCGATTACCTGCACGTCGTCGGGCGGACAGGCCGCGACCAGGCCGTCGCACACCTCGTCGATATCGCAGAGGTCGCCCGGCGAACCCGCCCGACAGACGGTCCCAAACGGCGACACCACGTTGGCCGGGCAGTCGGCCGAAACGCCGTCGCAAGTCTCGATGGCATCGCAGGCACCACCCACCGGTCCGCGGCAGGGCTCGTCCAGGTCACTGAGCGTGCAGTCCGTTTCACAGCACGACACACCGCCGTTGAGCCCCCCCTCGTCGCACTCCTCCCCGATCTCGATGACGCCGTTACCGCAGACACCAAGAGCGGCATTTGGGATCGCGAATAGCGCTGCGACCACGAAAAGCGTCGTTGCGGCAACGCTAAACACTCGAGAATGGACCATTTGATTCCCCCCTAACGCGAAGACGATCGCGCAATCCTGGGACAGCGGGACCACCTGGCAGCTTGAGTACTGATTGGTAGGCTGGTCCAAGGCCTAGCACGATAGGTCCCTGCCAAGCCAAGAGATTCCACTGCCAGTCCCGGAGAACCGAACGAGGTCCGGACGGGAAGCCACTTCGCGAGCCAAAGGTGAGCGAAGGACGCATTCGGGGCAGCACGAGCGACTTGCGCCTCAGTCGCTCGATCCGAGGCCAAAAAGAAAACGGCCGCTGGCGGAAGCCAGCGGCCGTTTTCGCATTGCGGACGATGCTCTACTGATCCTTCAAGCGGAGCTGGTCGGTCTGGTTCTTCTTGACGTCGGCAGCATCGAAGCTCGTCTCGAAGCACATGCCGTTGTCGCTGTTCACCACCTGGACGAGGACCGGGAAGTCTCCCATCGCGATCGGCAGCGCGGTCAGGTCAGGCAGGTTGGTGCCTTTGCCCTTCCACAGAATCTTGGCCTTGTTGGCCGGATGACCCTTCAGGATGATCTTCTGGGTACCGTCCTGCGTCAGGCCCGAATCCTTGTACTTGTAGCCCTTGCTGCTGAGCGTCTTCCAATCCGACGTATCCGACGGAACGTTCGCCTCGAAGACGAGGTTGCCGTCCGCGTACACGCACAGGTCGTATTGAGCCGAGTTGATCGGGTCGGCGAAGTTGGCCTGACTCGTCGACTGGCCGCGGATCCACTTGTAGACGAGCTTGTCGCGGCTGTCCGGAGTCTTGTTCTTGTACAGCAGGATCGACTTGTCCGCCGTCTTGCAGCTACCGAGCGGAGCGGCTCCACATCCAACCACCAGACACATGTCGGAAGGTTCGTCGCAGGTGCCGATACCACACGGATCGCCGTCGCTGGTGCACGTTCCACCCTGGCAAGTCTCGTCCCCGGTGCAGAACAGGTTGTCGTCGGTACACGGCGTCCCGTTGCCTTCGAATCCATCTGCCGGGCACGTCGTGGCATTACCGTCACACTGCTCGGCGATATCGCAGTCGCCGGCATCGGGCCGGCAGACGGTCGTCGCCGGCTCTACTACGTCGGCCGGACAGGCCTTGTTCGTGCCATCGCAGTCTTCTTGGATGTCGCAAACACCGGCCGACCCGCGGCAGAGCGTCCCCGCGGGTTCTACGGTGTCGGCCGGGCAGGCTTTGTTCGTACCATCGCACTCCTCTTCGATGTCACAGACATCACCGACCGAGGCTGCGCGACAGACGACTCCAGCGGCTTCCACCGCGTCGGCCGGACACGTCTTGTTGGTGCCGTCGCACTCCTCTTCGATGTCACAGACATCGCCGACTGTCGCTGAACGACAGACCACGCCGGCGTCTGCCACTTCGTCGGCAGGACACGCCGTGCCGACGCCATCACACGTCTCGTCGATGTCGCAGACGTCGCCCACCGTGGCTGCGCGGCAGGTTACGCCGGCATCCTCTACCTCATCGACGGGGCAATCCGCGCTCGAGCCAGTGCAGTCTTCCTCGGCATCGCAAACGTCCACCGGGGCGCGGCAGGCGGTTCCCGATGCTACGAACCCGTCCGTGGGGCAATCGGCGTCGACGCCGTCACATTCCTCGTCGACGTCGCAAACTCCCGCCGCGATGCGGCAGGTGGTACCCCCCGGAACGACGGCGTCGCCCGGGCAGGTCGAAGCCACGCCGTCGCATACCTCTTCGACGTCGCAGTCGCCGTCGACCGGGCGGCACACCGTACCGACCGACTCGACACCATCCGGCGGGCAAGCCGTAACCAACCCGTCGCAGACCTCGTCGGCATCGCATTCCTCGCCGGCCGAGCCCGCACGGCAAATCGTGCCGAACGGAGCGAACTGGTCGGCCGGGCATGCTCCGTTGACGCCGTCGCATTCCTCAGTGAGATCGCACAGATCGACACCGGCGCGGCAGTCCGTGCCGGCGCTGTCCAACGAACAGTCGCCATTGCAGCAGGAGCTCGGGCTGCCGTTGTTCACGCCTTCGTCGCATTCTTCGTTCTCGCCCGGCTCGAGCGTTCCGTTGCCGCACGGCGAGGTGAAAGTGACGGTGACGAAATGACCGTCGTTGGCCTGTGTCCGTCCGCCCACGCCGGGATAGTCGCCGGCAGTCTCCCCGTCGTATTCGGCGGGAAGACCCATGCGGACCGCACACTCGTCACCCCCGGTAAGACCGCTGCCGCTGGCGCAGCTCGCGGTCCACGCGAAGGTCAGCGTGTGTGCCTGAGGCACTCCATTGCTGACGCCGGTAATCGTCGCCGAGTTCGGCTGGCTGAAGGCGGTGTTGGCGGCGCTGTTGCTCGAGAGAGTCGCTACCGCCGGCAGAGACAGGGTCCCAGGGACGAGGAGAGTTCCGCCCGTGTGACTACCCGTCAGCGCACTCAACGTCGCTGTTGCGCTCGCGCTGCCGTCATTGACCAAGGTGAGAGCGCCGACGCGGCTCGTGTTTACCGCGAGCGAATATGAGCCGGGGGCAGTGACTGAGAAGGTGATCGTGTAGTTGCCCGTGAAATTCTCGGTGCGGCTCGTGAAAATCCCGGTGTCGGTACCGACGATCTTCGCGTATCGCACCGTAAATGTCGTGGACGTCGCCCCCGGTTGCACGCCGACGATCGACTCTTTCTGAGCACCAGCGAGCACTCCGTTTTCGAAACTGTCGGCCGAATTGGGCGGCGTGTTCTTGGCTACCGAGAGGCCCGAGATCCCCTGTGCTGCAGCACCTCCCGCCAAGATCGGCAGCAGCGCCAGCGCCACGACAAGACCGAAGCCGGCTCGTTTGATCCCACGTGGATCAGCCATTGGTTTCCCCCTCGAATGGTTGTTGGAACGAATCTTCGGACTAAACCGCACAAATTCTAAGGCACGCTTAGCGCCGTCTTCGCCGAGCTGTCAAGTAATGAATTCCCCGTATAGTGGCTGCCGCATCTGAACCGTGCCTCCCCATGCAGGAACGTCGCGGATGGGTCGCCGCCATCTACCCGTTCGCCACGGCGCCCGGTGGGCACAGGGGCGAACAGAACCCGAAGGGACTTCCTTCTAAAGCGCCGGCGCGGCGTACCACTCAGCCAGAAAATGGCGGTCGTCGAACTCGTCGGGGTGGAATCCCGGCCTGAAGTACTGCGCGATGAGCCGGAGCTGCGGCGGGATGGCCTTGCGGTGCATGCGCCGCGCCGCCTGCAAGTCGTCTCGCGTGACGCGGCGGGGGTCCGCCTTGATCATACGACGTGCGATGCGATTGAAGGGATGCGCCAGGAGGGCGACGGCGACGATCGCCGACAGTACACGCAGCAGGTAGCCGCCGCCGGTATCGCGGAACAGATCGTAGGCGACCGACTTGTGCTCGAGCTCCTCGACCGCGTGCCAACGCCAGAAGCGCAGGAGCTCGGGATGCATCGCCGCGGCGACTGCCGGCTCCATGAACAATGTATGGGCGCCGGTGGCCGTGATGTGCTCCAGAAAGGCAGTCATGCCGAGTTGAATCCGCTTCGGCACCCACTTCTCGATCCAGGCAAACACACTCTCCGCATACACGGTCTCGCGCTCGACGTCGGTGCCGAAGCGCTTGAAGGAGGCGTTCAGCTCGTTGTGGGCTCGCATGTGCAAGCCCTCCTGCTGGACGAAAGCGCGCACCCGGTCGGCGACCACCGGATCGGTGACGCGGTCGGCGTAGTTGCGAACGGCGCGGATGAAGAATCGCTCGCCCGGCGGGATGAGGATCGAGAACGCGTTTTCGATGTGAGTGAGGATGGGGTTGTTCGCGAACCAGTACTGCGGCGCCGACTCGAGATCGCGAAAAGCGAACTTGCGCGGCTGGATGAAAACCCCGTCAGCGGAAGCGGCAGCGGCGAATGCGTTCTCCATGCCGCGAAGTGTAGCCGCATTACGGATCGACGACGACCCCTTTGCGCCGCCGTGACCGAACTATTGAAGGAGGAGCTTCGAAGTTTGACTTCGGGTCGGAACCTCGGGTGAAGTGTCGACCCAACCCAACGGAGGACCCGATGCGCCGCACGATGCCGAGCTTGTTGATGTACGTTTGCGCGATGCTGCCACTCGCCGGCGGCTGCGGCGATGACGATCTCGTGCTCGGTGAGCCGGCTCCGACTCTCGAGGTGCCGGTGCCAACCCTGGAAGGTCCCGTGACGGGCGGCGCCATCACCCTGCAGGGCACCAGCTTCGCTCTCGCCGATGTCGGCTACACCGCCGAGGAGTTCTTCGTGTCCGGCACGGCGCGCGCGTTCAGCAACGTCGGCGAGCTCGATTCCGACGGCAACTGGGAAGTCGACGTCGCGGGATCGGCGCCGTACAAGACCCGCATCGTCGTCTACCGGCCGATCGCCGCCGCCGACTTCGGCGGTTCGGTGATGGTCGAGTGGCTGAACGTCAGCGCCGGCTTCGATTCCGCACCCGACTGGATCTCCGGACACGTCGAGCTGATCCGCCGGGGTTGGATCTGGGTCGGAGTTTCGGCGCAGTTCATCGGTGTCGAAGGCAGCGACAACCCAGGCCCCATCCCCGGCCTCGATTTCTCGCTCAAGAGATCCAATCCGCAGCGCTACGGATCGCTCTCGCATCCCGGCGACAGCTACTCGTACGACATCTACTCGCAGGTCGGCCGGGCGCTGCGCGAGCGCGGCGCGGTCGATCCATTCGTCGGCTGGCAGCCACAGGCGATCATCGCCGCCGGCGAGTCGCAGTCGGCCTTCCGCATGGTGACCTACATCAACGCCTTCGCCCGTGCCGCTCAGATCTACGACGGCTATCTCGTCCATAGCCGCGGCGACAGCAGTGCCGCGCTCGCCCAGTCACCGCAAACGCCGGTCGCGGCACCGGAGACCGTACGCATCCGCACCGACCTCGACGTGCCGGTGCTGACGTTCCAAACCGAGACCGACCTCCTGCTGCTGGGTTCGTTCGCCGATCGCCAGGATGACAGCGAGCACTTCCGCCTGTGGGAGGTCGCGGGCACCGCGCACGCCGACCTCTACACCCTACTGCTGGGCATGAGCGACATCGGCGACGATCCCAGCGTCGCCAACGTCGACGCCATTTCGGCGCCGATTCCCGGCATCATCGAGTGCGACAACCCGATCAACTCGGGCCCGCAGCACTTCGTCCTCAAGGCCGCGATTCGCAGTCTCGAGGACTGGGTGCGCAACGGCGTGGCGGCCCCGATCGCACCGCGACTCGAGGTCGCCGGCGATCCGCCTGCGTTCGTCGTCGACGATCTCGGCAACACGCGCGGCGGCATCCGGACTCCTTACGTCGACGCGCCGACCGCGCTACTGTCCGGCGATTCGCCCGGCGGTTCGTCGTTCTGCTTTCTGTTCGGCAAGACGATCCCCTTCGACCAGGAGACGCTGGACGGGCTCTACGCCGATCACGACGCGTATGTCGCCGCCGTCGAGCAGTCTGCCCAGGACGCCCTGGCCATGGGCTTCCTGCTCCAGCCCGACGTCGACCTGATCGTCAGCGCCGCCCAATCGTCGGCGGTGCCGTGACCGTCGATCGAACTCGCGACAAAGGGCGGCAACACGCATGTCCGCAGCGACACGCCCCGTCAGCCTGACCAGCGCCGAGGACTGCGTCGAAGCCGCGATCGCGGCGGTCGGCCGGCGCATCGTCCTCGGCACGCCGCTCGGCCTGGGCAAGCCGAATCAGGTCTTGAACGCATTCTTCGATCGCGCTCGACGCGACCCGACGATCGAGCTGGTCATCTTCACCGCGCTGTCGCTCGAGATCCCGAAACCGAGTAGCGACATCGAAGCGCGCCTGCTGCAGCCGTTCGTCGAACGCCATTTCGGCGACTACGTCGAGCTCGATTACATGAAAGCGCTGCGCGCCGGCGACCTGCCGGCGAACGTGACGGTGCACGAGTTCTACTTTCGCGCCGGCTCGATGAAGAACGTCGCCTCGGCGCAACGCCGGTACATCTCGACCAACTACACGTTCGTGGCGCGCGACCTGGCGGATCGGGGCGTCAACGTGCTCGCCCAGCTCGTCGCCGAGGGTGAGATCGACGGCGAGGCGCGCTTCAGCTTGTCCTGCAACACCGACGTGTCGCTCGACTTGACGGCAATGCTGAAGGCCGACGGCCGGCAGTTCGTCAGCATCGCGCAGGTCCACCGCGATCTACCGTTCATGTACAACCGCGCGATCGTCGAGCCGGAGCAGTTCGACTACGTCGTGCGCAATCCGCGCTACGACACCACGCTGTTCTCGACCCCAAACGAATCGGTCGGTACCACCGACTACGCGATCGGCCTGCATGCCAGCACCCTCATCCGCGACGGCGGCACGCTGCAGATCGGTATCGGATCTCTCGGCGACGCGATCGTCTACGCGTGCCAGTTGCGCCACGCGGAGAACGCCGCCTACCGCGATGCCGTGGCGGCGCTCGGCGCCGAGGAGGAAGTCGGCGCCAGGATCGGCGGCCTCGATCCATTCGCCGTGGGCCTTTACGGCTGCAGCGAGATGTTCGTCAACGGGTTCCTGCACCTGCGCCGTGCGGGCATCCTGAAACGCGAAGTCTTCGACGATGCGCCGCTGCAACGACTGCTGAACGAAGGCGATGCCGATCCGGAAGACGTTCCGTCCGTGCTGCGGGCACTGCTGCGCGACGAGGTGATCGGCCCGGTGCTATCGGCGCGCGACGTCGCCTACCTGCGCCGCTGGGGCATCTTCAAGACGGAGGTGATGCTCGACGGCGAGGTGCTCCGCGTCGGGCAAGAGACGATCCCGCTCGACCTCGCGCTGGCCGGAAACCTGGAGCTGGTCAACGAGCTGGCGTTGGGCGACCGACTGCGCGGCGGCGTCTACATGAACGGCGCCTTCTTCCTCGGGCCTCCCGATTTCTACGCGGCGCTGCGGGCGATGCCGCGCGGCGAAGCCGAGAAGATCGGCATGGACAGCGTCGCGCGCATCAACCGCATCGACGATGCGGAGCTGCGCGGCCTGCAGCGCCTCGACGCCCGGTTCATCAACACCGCGATGATGGTGACGCTGTTCGGCGCCGTCGTCTCGGACGGATTGGAGGACGGGCAAGTCATCAGCGGCGTCGGCGGGCAGTACAACTTCGTTGCCCAGGCGCACGAGCTGCCCGGTGCGCGGTCAATCCTGTGCGTGCGCGCCAGCCGTGGCAGCGGGCGGCAGGTGCGCTCCAACATCGTGTTCAGCTACGGGCACGTCACCATCCCCCGACATCTGCGCGACATCGTCGTCACCGAGTACGGCGTTGCCGATCTGCGCGGCAGAAGCGACGAAGAGATCGTCCAGGCGCTGCTCGCCGTCGCCGATTCGCGCTTTCAAGAAGAGTTGCGCGCGGCGGCCGCGGCGGCAGGCAAGCTCGACCCCGCCTACCGGATCCCCGATCGCCACCGCCACAACACCCCCGAGCGCATCGCCGCCGCGATCGACGAGCGCCGCGCCGGCGGGCTCTTTCCCGCCTATCCACTCGGCACGGTGCTGACGGACGAGGAGATCGCCCTGGCCAACAGCCTGCGCGAGATCAAATCCCTGATGGACGATCCAAAGGAGCTCATCCGCGCCGTGATCCGATCGTTCCTGCACGACGTCGACGAGCGGCAGGCGGCGCCCTATCTCGAGCGAATCGGCCTGCAGCACCCGGATACGCCGAAAGAGACGATCCTGCGCCACCTGCTACTGCTCGAGCTCGAGGAGCAAGGGGTGCTGCGGCCCCTCTGAACGCGGCGGGTCAACTGCGACGCGTGCTCGCGGCGCGGGCGGCACTCGTAGCGACGGCCCGCACCGGTGTGCGCGGCGCCGCGCGGCGCGCGGCGGACGCGGTAATCGGCACGACCACGGCGCGCGCGGCGCGCTTACCGGCGTTGACGAACGTCCGCTGCTCGGGCGGGCGTCGCAGGGCGCTGGCCAGCGCCGCGCCGCCGATGCGGGTGATGCGCAGGTCGCCGAGAGGTGAGCCCATCCCGCTGTTGACGATCAACGCCACCGACAGCTCGCGCTTCGGGTCGGCCCAGGCGCCGGAGCCGCCGAACCCGAAGTGACCGAATGCGCGCTTCGGAAAGCCCACCGAGGTGACGACGCCGTGGTAGCCGAGCCTCCAGCGCATGTCGACGGGGATGACGACGTTGCGCGCCGCCGTCTGCACCCGCGTGGCGCGCCGCAACGTCTTGCGCGACATCAGACGGACGCCGTCGATCGCACCGCCCATCGACAGCGCCGCGTACATGCGCGCCAGCGAACGCGCCGTGAACAGGCCGTTGGCGGCGGGGATGGCGACGCGCAGCGTGTCGTGGTGATCGAAGGAGAACGTGCTGATGCCGCGCGGCGCGAGCGCATCGAGCACGCTGTCCAGATCAAGGTCGACATGCACCGAACGCATCGCCGACTGCAGGGCCGAAGCGCCGCCGTTGACCATGCGATCCAACCACGGCGAGATGACGACCGACTCGACGATCTGCCCGCCGACGCCGCCACCACGGCCGAACCACATGAGCTCGGCGGCACGCGGCAGGGCGCGCTTTGGCGCACCGACAAACATCCCATCCAGTCCGAGCGGATCGGCGATCTCCTCGCGCACCAGACGAGAGAAAGGCTTGCCGGTGACCCGCTGCAGAATCTCGCCGACGAGAAAGCCGTAGGTCAGCCCATGGTAACCCGTCTTGGCGCCCGGCTCGTGAATCGGCCGCGCCTGCTCGATCGCCGTGGTCATGTGCTTCCAGTCGAGCATGCGGTCGGCGCGGTCGATCATCTGCCGGATGTGATAGAGACCCGACTGGTGCGACATCACCTGGCGAAGCGTGATGGCTTCCTTGCCGGCCTGAGCGAACTCCGGCCAGTAGTCGGCGACGCGATCGTCGTAGTCGAGCGCGCCGCGATCGACGAAGATGTGCATCAAGGTCGAAGCCACGCCCTTCGTGGTCGAGAAGCTGGGCGCCATCGTATCCCGCTTCCAGGGATTGCCGGCGCGGTCTTTGACCCCTCCCCAGATGTCGACGACGCAACGACCGCGGTGATAGACGCATACCGCGCCTCCACCCGCCGCGCCGGCGAGCTGCCGCCGCAGAGCGCGGGCCACCTGGGTGAAATCCGGATGTACCCAGCCGTCGATCTCGACCTGACGTCTCCTCAACCACGACGGCCAGCCGAGCCCCGTTATCTTCGCCATCTGTCCCCCCTGGCTCGTCACACCGAGTCCGCTGCCCCCGCATCGGCACCCTCGGCGATCGGCTCGAGCCGTTCTTCGATAGAGAGCACCGCCAACGGCGTTTATCAATCAAAGTTTGTCCGCTTGGCAACGCGACGACGGCGCGTTGCGCCCGCCGCGCGGCTTTGCTTTGTCGGCGCGACATGACGGCGTGCGAGGTGATGGGATGAAGGTCTACACGACCGCCCCGATGGAGGATCCGAGAGACGCTCGGATCGATTTCCGCCGGCTCGAGGAGATCGGCTACGACGGCGCGTTCAGCTTCGAAGCCAAGCTCGATCCGTTCCTGCCCCTCGCCGTCGCCGCCGAACACACGTCGCGGCTTCGTCTCGGAACGGCAATCGCCATCGCCTTCGCCCGCAACCCGATGAATCTCGCGAGCCTCGCGCACGGCTTGCAAACCATCAGCGGCGGTCGCTTCGCGCTCGGACTGGGCTCGCAGGTCCGCCCCCACATCGAGAATCGCTTCGGCATGACTTGGTCGCGACCAGCGGCTCGCATGCGCGAGATGGTCCTGGCGATCAAGGCGATCTTCGATTGCTGGCAGAACGGCAGCCGGTTGGATTTTCGCGGCGACATCTACCGGCATACGTTGATGATCCCCGCGTTCGATCCGGGTCCGACGCCGTTTGGACCACCGCCCGTCCTGCTCGGCGGATTCATGCCGAAGATGATCGCCGTCGCCGGCGAGGTCGCCGACGGCTTCATCGCTCATCCGTTCAACAGCCGCCAATCGCTGCTCGAAAAGACGCTCCCCGCTCTCGACGAAGGTCTGGCTCGCAGCGCGCGAACGCGCCGCGACCTCGAGATCATCTGCGCGACCCTGATCGTCACCGCCGACGACGAAGAATCCCTGGCCCGTTCGAAGAGCGCAGCTCGCAAACAGCTCGCGTTCTACGGATCGACACCCGCCTATCGCTCCACTCTCGCGTGCCACGGTTGGGAAGTGCTGCACACGGAGCTCAACCGCCTGTCCAAGGAAGGCCGCTGGGACGAGATGACGGACCTCATCGACGACGAGATCCTCGAGACGATCGCGGTCGTCGGCCCGCGCTCATCGATCGCAGACAAACTCCGCACCCGTCTAATCGGCATCGCTGACGGCGTCAGCCTCACCCACAACCGCTGCCCCGACGAAGCCCATTGGGCAGACGTGGTCGCCGATCTGAGGCAACACAATTCGTAGTTGCGCGCTTCGTCGCAGCAAACCGAGCGCGAGCAATCCTCTTTGCGGGCTC
>CADEER010000017.1:1893-21472 GCA_902826395.1 uncultured bacterium | reverse complement strand
TCCAATCCCGTTGTAACAACTGCACGCCGGGCGACGTGTCGCACCTCCTGTAGGAACTACCGGGAGACAGCATTGTTGGGAGAGCTCGCGAACCCGTCTCCGCCCATCATCACGCGTTTCGCTGGCGCCGCCGACTTGGCATCCGGTTCGCTCGGTAGATGAGCAACAAAGGAGGTCAACCATGACGCAGCAGAAGGATCCCAAGAAGCAGCAGCAGCCCCGAGAGGGTCAGCCCGCCGACACTCGACGTCGGTCGGATCAGCAGGGCGGCAATCGTCAAGAGCAGCCGTCCAAGGACAAGGACTACGAGAAGAACCAAAGGTAGCTTCTCGGTTTCGCAGCGGGGCTGGGCGGTCACGCCGCCCAGCCCCGCCTGCCCTCGAGGGAGATTTTCATGAAGGACTGCAATCATCCCGCATGTTCGTGTGAAGTCAGCGACGGCGAAGAATTCTGCAGCTCCGCGTGTGCTGCCGAAGAAGGCGAGTCGCTCGAGGCGTGCGAGTGTCCGCACGCAGATTGCGAGGGACACGACACCGCCAATAAGCAGAGTCGGGTCGAGGTCTGAGCGACCATCCTCGAACTGAGGCGAAGGTCGCCAGTGAAGGCTATCCTTTGCCTTCGTCGAAAATCTTCCAGCGCGCACCGTAAGCGCGGCGCGCTGTGTCCCCCACTTTTCGCAACGCCTTGCTCAGCGCATTGCCACGCCGCCAGACGAACGCAACCGTTCGCTTTGGCTGCGGCGCTTTGAAACCGCGAAACACCAGTCCCTTGTCGCGGCCCTCGACCGTCATGGCCGACTCTGGGAGGAGCGTGATGCCCACTCCACCCGCCACCATCTGCGCCAGAGTGGCCAAGCTGGTGGCGCGAAAGCCGAGCTCGCGGGTCCCGGCGGCGTTGCAGAGCGCCAGAGCCTGGTCGCGAAAACAGTGACCGTCCTCCAACAGTAGGACGTTCTCGCCGTTCAGGTCCTCGATGCGCAAAGGCCGTTGCGAGCGCGTAAACCGGTGACCGGGTGGAGTAGCGCAGAGAAACCGATCGATTCCGACCACGGCGGACTCCACGTCTCCGAGATCAGCCTCGAGCGCAACCAGCCCGGCGTCCAGCTCCGCGTTGGTCAGGGCGCGAACGATTCCCTCGGTCTTGTCCTCGCGCCAGATGAGCTCTAGATCCGGGAACGCAGCCCGCAGTGCAGGGTCGATACAGGGCAACAGGTAGGGAGCCAACGTCGGAATCACTCCGACACGCAACCTGCCCTTGAGAGGATCGACCAACGCGGAAGCCGCGACGCGCACATCCTCGCAGGCGCGCAACGCTTCGCGAGCTCGCGCCACGACGACCTCGCCGGCTGGCGTCAACAGCACGCCCCGACGGTCGCGGTCGAACAACCGCACGCGCAGCACCGACTCCACCTCGGCGATCTGTGCGCTCAGCGACGGCTGCGAAACGTGGCAGAGCTCGGCGGCAGCGCGAAAGCTCCGCTGCTCGGCGACGGCGACGACGTACTGCAACTGCCGGATCGTGAACGGGTGCGCCCGAAACTCCATGTGATAGGGCTAGCCTATCCAAATCATAAGGACAATATATTTTCCTGATTGAAGTGGGCGACCTAGGATCACACCATCGAAACGGACGCCGACACGAACGGCGGCCGACCGAAACCAAACAGCAACGACAGGAAGGATGGTGTGATCATGGCAGAGAAGAAGCGGGCGACACTGACGACGACCGGCGGCAATCCGGTCGCGGACAACCAGAACTCGTTGACGGCGGGCCCGCGCGGCCCCGTGCTGTTGCAGGACTACCAGCTCATCGAGAAGCTCGCGCACCAGAACCGCGAGCGCATCCCCGAGCGGGTCGTGCACGCCAAGGGGTGGGGAGCACACGGCACCCTGACGATCACCAACGACATCAGCCGCTACTCGAGGGCGAGCCTCTTTGCCGAGGTCGGCAAGCAGACTCCTCTCCTGATGCGCTTCTCCACCGTCGCGGGCGAGCTCGGCGCGGCCGATGCCGAGCGCGACGTGCGCGGTTTCGCGGTGAAGTTCTACACCGAAGAGGGCAACTGGGACCTGGTGGGCAACAACACGCCGGTATTCTTCGTACGCGATCCGTTGAAGTTTCCCGACTTCATCCACACACAGAAGCGGCATCCGCGCACCAACCTGCGCTCGCCGACGGCAATGTGGGACTTCTGGTCGCAATCACCGGAGAGTCTGCACCAGATCACGACCCTGTTCTCCGATCGCGGCATCCCGACCAGTCCGCGCTTCATGGACGGCTTCGGATCGCACACCTTCAGATTCTGGAATCGCGACGGCGAACGCTTCTGGGTCAAGTTCCACTTCAAGACCCATCAGGGACACCGCTTCTTCACCAACGAGGAGGCCGCCCAGGTGGTGGGGCGAAGCCGCGAGTCCTACCAGGAGGATCTGTACGGCGCGATCGAGCGCCGCGAGTTTCCGCGCTGGACGCTCAAGGTGCAGATCATGCCCGAGATGGAAGCCCAGAAGACGCCGTACAACCCCTTCGACCTCACCAAGGTCTGGCCGCACGCCGACTATCCGTTGATCGAAGTCGGCGTCGTGGAGCTCAACCGCAACCCGGACAATTACTTCTCCGAGATCGAGCAGGCGGCGTTCAGCCCCTCGAACGTCGTCCCCGGCATCGGCTTTTCGCCGGACAAGATGCTGCAGGCGCGGATCTTCGCGTACGCCGATGCACATCGCTATCGGCTCGGAACGCACTACGAGGCCCTGCCGGTCAATCGGCCGCGCTGCCCCGTGCACCACTACCACAAGGACGGGCCGATGCGTTTCTTCGAGAACGGAGAGAGCAATCCCGACGCGTACTACGAGCCGAACTCGTTCGCCGGTCCGGCGCAATCTCCCGAATACGCCGAACCACCGCTGCGCATCTCCGGCGACGCCGCGCGCTACGACCACCGCGAAGGCAACGACGACTACACGCAACCGCGGGCGCTCTTCGCGCTGTTCGATGAGGAGCAGCGCCGGCGCCTGTACAGCAACATCGCTGCCGCGATGGGTGGCGTGCCGCAATCGATCATCGAGAAGCAGCTCGAGCACTTCCGCCGCATCGATCCCGCGTATGGCGAGGGAGTAGCGGCCGCTCTGAAAGTCTGACGGACGAGGGGGCGCGCCGCTCGGGCGCGCCCCCGATTCCCTTCACCCGTCGCAGGCGAGCACGCGGCGCAGTGCGTCGTTCAGCGCGCCTGCGGGGTCGGCGACGGCCTCGCGACTGCGCCACGCGACGTGCTGATCGGGGCGAACGAGCAAAACACCGGCGGCCGAAATCCCAGCGGCGTCGAGCCAAGTCCGGAAGTCGACTAGATCGTCCTCGGCAACGACCCGCGCCGGCAGACCGCAACTTTCCGCAGCCGCTCTCCAGGCCTCGCCGCGCGGACCGGCGATCACCGAGAAGCGGTCGAGTGGCACCCAGTCGAGCGTGCTGCGCCGCTCCCGCTCGGTCGTCCACGCATGCGGCAAGCGGGCGCCCGGTCTTCCCGATGGCACGAAGTGTCGCACGTCGCTGCGCGGCGCGTCGTCAGCGTCCGCGATCAGCGCGCCGCGCTCGTAGACGAATCCCAACTGCAATCCGATCTGATCGAAGTGATCCGCCTGGCCGGCGATGCTGTCGGCGACGTGCCGTCTGCCGTCGGCACTGCCGAGGATCTCGGCCATGCGCACCGCCGATCGCTCGGCGTCCTCTTCGAGGCCTAGCGCGACCGGCACCTCGATCAACTTCAAGGCGTTGACCAAGCTCTGATCGGCATTGGCCTGCGCCACCGGGCGGCGCTCCAACTCATAGCTGTCGAGCAGCCGGTCGCTGCCGCCGCGCAAGAGGGCCGCGAGTTTCCACGCCAGATTGTGCGCGTCTTGAACACCCGTGTTGAGCCCCAGCCCACCGGTCGGCGGGAACCGGTGCGCCGCGTCGCCGATCAGGATCGACCTGCCGATGCGATAGCGCTCGGCGACTTGGGCCGTCATCGCCCAGGTGTCCACCGATTCGATGGTCAGATCGATCGCGGGGTCGACCATGGCGCCGCGCACCAACTTCTCGCAGCGCTCGAAACTGTAGTCGGCAATCGTTTCGCGCTCCGGATCGTACGGCTGCATGAACACCGACTCCCGGTCGAGGTCGTGCAGGACGAAGACGCTGCCGCCGGAGCGCGGATCGAAGACGAAGTGCAAGACGCCGGGAGGATCGCCGGCGAGACGGCGCAAGTTGGCGGCGAAGTGGATCATGACGAAGCTCTGCAGTTGCTGCGGCCCGACCATGTCGATGGCGAGCCACTTGCGCACGCGGCTGCCCGCGCCGTCGGCGGCGACCAGATAGCGACTGCGCACCTCGTACGTCTCGCCGGTGGTCAGATCGCGCAACCGCGACGTGACGCCGCCTTCGTCCTGTTCGGCCGACTCCCACACTTGTTGCCACGTCGGCGCTCCGGCACCGGTTCGTTGCAGAGCCTCGACGAGGATCGGCTCGAAGCGATTCTGCGACAGATTGCGCAGCGGCGTCGGCGTCGTTGCGAGCTGCTCTTCGCCCTGGCGTTCGTAGGGCAAACTGCCGAGAACGCTGCCTCCCAGCGCAGTGACCCAGTACACCCAACCCGCGTCCCGCGGCAGCGCGGCAGCAGCGGCAATGGCATGCATGTCGACGCCGGCGGCACGGCAGATCTCGAGCGTGCGCGCGTTGACCGCGTGCGCGGCGGGAGCGCGGCGCACGTCGGCGCGGCGCTCGACGAGCAATCGCTCGACCCCGAGCTGGTGCAGCAGCAACGAGGCCATCATGCCGGACGGTCCGGCGCCGACGATCAGGACGGGGACTTCGATCCTACGCATGGGTCCGTTCGGCCCGGCGAAGCGCGACGAGGATCGCCGCCATCAGCACCGACAGCACCGCGAAGACGAAGACGTTCTCGTCGATGCCGAAGACCTGCATATGGACCCCCGGGATCGTCATGTCGCCGTCGTAGACGGGCAGCAGCAGGAAAGCGAACCAGAACCCCGCCAGATTGCAGCACTGCCACGCAGCCGAGAGCCACAGGTCGCCGAGGCCGCCGGAGCGCCGCACCCAGATCAGATACAGATTGGCGATGCCGGAGAACATCATGAACCCGAGCAGCCACACCAGGTGCACGCGCGCGTGCCCCACCCAGGTCGGGTTGAGAGCGTGGCTGTCACTGAAATCGCGCAGGATCGGTCCGAAAAACTCGAGCACGCAGATGGTCAGGCCGACTCTGATCCAGAACACGTCATCGCGATGCGCCGCCTCCATCCGCCTGGCCCCCCTTCGTCGGCTCGATCGCCGAGACGCCAGATAGACTGCGAGTCGCCGTCGCTGCAAGAGGGCCGGCGGCGCCGGCATTTTCGTGGCGTTGGTGATTCCGCTGCGGGTTCGCGACGCTGAACTCCCCCGTCGCAGCGCCGCGGCCCGCGTCTGACCCGAGGCCCCCCAAGTGGCATGCCGCGTGCTGTGACTCGCGTGCGCATGGACACTCCAGAGCATCCTCCGCGGTCCACCGATCCGTCCTCCGCCCCGCGTCCATCGCCCGCCATGGCAGATCACCGCGCAAAGCGCATTGCCGATCACGATCGCGATCTGCGCGACCAGCAGGCCCTCATCATCCGCCTGTGCTCGGTGCCGCTCTGCCTTCTCGGTCTCATCTGGACCCTCACGGTGGCCTACACCGCGACGGGCGACGGCAGCGTGATCGCGATCGAGATGATCGCCCCCGGCCTCCTCAGTTTAGTCGGCTGCGTCGCCTTCTGGCTCGGCCGCCGCGGCAACGTCCGCGCCGCCGGATACACCCTCGCCATCGCGCTGGCCGCCAACGGCAGCATGAGCCTGATTTTTCTCTCCAATGCCCAGTTCACCGCCGTCGTCTGCTACTGCGTGGCCCTCAGCATCGCCGCCATGGTCATTCCGGCGCGCGAGCAGGTGTTCTTCGGCGCTGCGATGCTCGTCGTCGCCCTCGCGGCTGCCCTGCTCAACAGCTTTCCACTCTTCGAGCAGTCCACGCTGCCCGACGACCTGATGACCCTCGCAACCATCATCGGCGTCGTCCCCGGCCTGCCCTATCCAATGGGAATGTTCTGGCTCTTCAGCCGCAACCTCGAGCGATCGCGCGCCGAGGCGTGGGCCGCAGCCGGCGAAGCGGAGAGCCTGAGGCACGAAGCGGAAGAGAGTCGCCGCAAGCTGGCAACCGTAGCCGATCAGTTGCAGAGCAAGAACGCCGAGCTCGGCGACTTTCTCTACGTCGTCTCGCACGACATGCGGGCGCCGCTCATCAATCTCGAGGGCTTCTCGCGCGCGCTCGACGAGAACCTGCGCGCGCTCCTGCACGAGATCGACACCCGCAAGTTCGAGGGTTCGAAACGGGTCCGCGTCGACGAGATCGTCGAGGGCATCGACGAGTCGCTGGACTTCATTCTGCGCAGCGTCGGCAAGGCCGACCTGATGGTGAACACGGTACTCGAGCTGTCGCGCATCGAAAGCCGCACCGAGCGCCTGATGCCGGTCGACCTCGCCGAAATGGTCGACGAGGTCGTCACCTCCCTGCAGTTCCGGCTGCGCGAGCTCAATGGCACGGTGGAGACCGACTCACTGCCGGTGATCGACGGCGATCCGGTGCGCATCCACCAGATCTTCGCCAACCTGCTCGACAACGCCATCAAGTACGCGCGGCCCGACGTACCCCTCCGCATCGAGGTGCGGCACGCCGAGCGCCCCGACGGTCACCTGTTCGCAGTCATCGACAACGGCGTCGGCATTCGCGCCGAAGACGTCGGCAAGATCTTTCGCATGTTCGGCCGCCTCGGACACAACCGGGAAGCCGGCGACGGCATAGGCCTGACGATGATCAAGAAGATCATCGAGCGCCGCAAAGGGCAGATCTGGGTGGAGTCGACTCCGGGAGTCGGCAGCACCTTCTACTTCACATGGCCGGAGCAAACGCCGCATGCCGCGGCGCGGGTGGCCGGGATAGAGGAGCAACGAGAAGATGCAGCGGCATGAATCCATCAGCATTCTGCTGGTCGAAGACAACGACGGCCACGCAAAACTCATCGAACGCAATCTCCGCAAGGTGAACCTGCTCAACCCGATCGTCCGGGCGGCAGACGGTGTGGAGGCCCTCGAATATCTCGGCGGTCTCGGCGCGATCACCACCGAGCTGCCGCCCCCACCGCGCCTCGTCCTGCTCGACATCGACATGCCTCGCATGGACGGCATCGAGGTCCTGTCGCGGATCAAGGGAAACGATCGGCTGCGCAAGACGCCCGTGATCATGCTCACCTCGACCGACTCGCAGGCGGAGATCGACCGCTGCTACCAGTCGGGAGCGAACGGCTACGTGGCCAAGCCGGTCAACATCGCCAATCTGGGCGAGAAGCTGCGCCGCCTCGGCTTGTTCCTCGAGATCGTCGAGCTGCCGGCAGTCGCGTAAGGGAGAATGAACAACGTCGTTCAACTCGCTGAGTGTCCGAAGATCGTCCTCGTCGAGGACGACGAAGGACAGGCGCGCCTGACACAGCGCGCACTGCGGTCGCTCGGCCTGAACTGCCGGCGAGAGGCCACGGGCGCCGGCTGTCTGCGCGCCGTCGCCGAGGAGAGCGACTGCATCGTCCTTCTCGACCTCGGCTTGCCCGACGTCGGCGAGTTCGAGCTGCTCACCCGTCTCGTCGAGAGCGACCGTCAGATCCCTCTGATCGTCGTCACCGGCAACGACGACCTCACCGTAGCCATCGACGCCCTGCGCCGCGGGGCCTGGGACTACGTCGTCAAGCGGCCGGATCTCTCGCATCTCAACGAGCTGTCGTACGTGCTCGAGCGCAACCTGGAACGGCGCGCCCTGATGCGCGAGCGCAACCTGTTCCGCTCGATGGTCAGCCACGACATCCGCAACCCGCTCAACATCATCTACAACTACGCCGACATTCTCGGCGAGGAGATGCCGATCCCCGAGGCCGGCCTCGAGCTGCTCGAACGGATCAAGGACAACGCGCTGACGACGCTCGATCTGGTCAGCAACTTCGTCGAGATGGATCGCATCGAGAGCGGCTGCCTGATTTTCGAACGCGCCCCCGTCGGCGTTGCCGAGCTGGTCGACAAGGTGCTGCGCCGGCATCGGCCGATGGCCAAGGCCAAGGGCGTCTCGATCGCCGTCGAAGCGGTCGACGGCGTCGACGAGGCCTTCGCCGATCGCGCCTATCTCGAACGCGTCGTCGCCAATCTCGTATCGAACGCAATCAAGTTCACTCCCGCCGGCGGCCGCCTGACGGTCCGCATCGGAATGACCGGCGAGGGAGTCAGCCTGTCGTTCGAGGACACCGGCTGCGGAGTGCCGGAGACCGAGCGCGACAGGATCTTCGACAAGTACAGCCGCGCCCGCTCGACGCGCAGCGTCGACGGCACGGGCCTCGGGCTCTACATCGTCCGCTCGGTGGTCGAAGCGCACGGCGGAAGCATCGCCCTCGACAGCCGTCCCGGCGTCGGCTCGACCTTCCGGGTCGTCCTGCCCACCACCCCGGAAGCCGAGCAGCGCCGCAGCGCCTGAATCCAGCGGTCAGCGATCAGCGCCCGATTTCCAGCACCGTTGGCGTCACCCCGATTGGCCTCGGCGCACCGCGGAGTTAGGGTGAGGCCATGAGCGCAACCAACCCGAGCGATGCCGCAACCCTACTCGGCCCTGTCCAAAGCGCCATCGAGTCCAAGCTGACAGAGGCGTTCGCGCCGCAGACTCTGCAGGTCGTCAACGAGAGCTACATGCACTCGGTGCCGCCCGGGTCGGAGACGCACTTCAAAGTCGTTGTGGTCAGCGACGCATTTGCCGGCCGCAGTCCTGTCGCCCGACACCGGGCCGTCAATGAAGCTCTCGCCGTCGAGATCGCCGCCGGCGTCCACGCGCTCAGCATCGAAGCGCGCACTCCCGAGGAGTGGAGGCAGATCGGCGGCCGCACGACAGACTCGCCGAAGTGCCTCGGCGGCGGCACCTCCCGCGCAGCGTCCTGATCGCATCCAATTTCTGCGCGGGACCTTGCACGCCCGCGCTTCGCCTATAGCGTTGAGCCTGTCGCTCCGACACCCGCCATGGGCTCGAAAGAAAGCACGAATCGCGTTCGCACCGTCGTCGTCGCCGGCGCCGCCGGATTCGTCGGGTTGCCGCTGATCGAGCGTCTGGCAAAGCGCTGCCGAGTCGTCGCGTTATCGCGCAGCCCCCGGCCTCCTGCTGACGGCATCGAGTGGAGGCAATGCGATCTCCTATCGAGCCGCGGCGCCACAGCGGCCGTCGCGGGAGCCGACCTCGCGATCTACCTCGTGCATTCGATGCTGCCCGGCGACCACCTGGTGCAGGGAAGTTTCGAGGACTTCGATCTTCTGGCGGCAGACAACTTCGCCCGCGCCTGCGCCGCGCACGGAGTCGCTCAGATCGTCTATCTCGGCGGCCTCCTACCGCAGGGGACTTCCCTGCGACGCCTCTCGCGCCATTTGCGCAGCCGCGCAGAAGTGGAGACGGCACTCGCCGCAACGGGCGTGCCGGTCACCGTATTGCGGGCCGGCCTGATCCTCGGACCCGGCGGGTCCTCCACGGAGATCATGCTGCGAATGGCGCGGCGGTTGCCGGTGATGGTCTGCCCGAGCTGGACCAACACTCCGACGCAGCCGATTGCACTGGAGGACGTGCTGTCGCTGCTCGAATGGGTCCTCGACCGCGACGCGACTTTTGGGCAAACCTTCGACATCGGCGGCCCGGCAGTCGTCACCTACCGCAAGCTCATGGTAGAGGCCGGAGCCCAGCTCGGGCGACGGCCGCGCACGCTGTCGGTGCCGCTCATCACGCCGCGCCTGTCGCGTCTCTGGATCACTCTGGTCACCGGCGCCCCGAAGGAGCTCGCCGCACCGCTGGTCGAGAGCCTGTCTCACCCGATGGTCGCCGCCGACCGCCGCCTCCAGGAGGAGGCTGGAATCCAGGGCCGACCACTCGACGAGACACTGCGCGACTCGATCGGATTTCAACAGCAGTCGCAGCCGCGCGCGTTCTTCGCCAGCCGCGGCGCCGGACCGCCGATCGTTCGCTCCGTGCAACGCATGGTCGGTACGTCCGCCACCCCCTACCAAGCCGCTGCCGCCTATCCCTCGTGGCTCGCTGCCAAACTCGGACCGCTGATCTCGACCACGGGCGACTGCACGACCGAATGGCGAATCCTCATGGGCTCGTCGCGTCGCGCCACCGCCCTGCGCTTCGTCTTCGACAGCGACGCGTCCGATGCTCGCCGCTGCGTTTACGACATCGCCGGAGGCTTCCTGTCCGCTCGCGGCATTCGCGGCCGATTCGAGTTTCGATCCGTGCTGAACGGATCCGCGCTGCTCTGCTCGGTGCACGACTTCAGCCCGCGCCTGTGGTGGCCGATCTACGTCGCGACCCAGGCGCGCTTGCACCTCGTCGTCATGCACGCGTTCGCCCGCCACCTGCGCAAGCGCTATCCGCGCGACGCGGCGAGCACGGCGCCAGATCGCGATCGGGCCGTCGCCGCCGAGCCTAGCAGTCCGTTGAAGAACAGGCGCCGTAGCGAGGGCGAGCGATTTTCGCCAGATCAAGGCGCCGAACCGGAAGCAAAGTCGTGACTTTTGTTGAGGATTCGGCAACGCAGAGCTGGCGAAAATAAGCCGCCCGCAGTAGGCGCCTGTTTTTCAACGGGCTGCTAACGGCTGATCGCGTCGGGCGTGCCGTCTCAGCGCGCCGCTTCAGCTGCTCTCGATGTTGATCGTCAGCGTCTTGCGCAAGATCTTGGAGTCGTTGCCGGTCATCGGCCAGACCGCGTGCCATGAGTTGGGCGTCTTGATGAAGACGAGGCATTGATTGGGTTCGAACGGAAACGTCTTCCGCACCGTCACGTCGGCGAAGTCGAGGTAGTGGTTCATCGGGTTGAATATCTTTGCCGGATCCACGGGCCAGACCATCGCGGTACCGCCGCCCCACGCGTGGTCCCACTCGTTCTCCCGCAACATCGGGATCACCATGGTGACGATCTTCTTGGGGTCGTCGGTGTGAGGAAGGATGTTGCCGCCGGTAATCGGCATCGCCGAGAACTCGAAGCGTGCTTTCAAAGTCGGGAACTGTAGTACGGGGTTGCCGCGCCGGAACGCTCGCGCCTTGAGATACATCCGCACGGCGAGACTCGGCAGCGGGAAACCGAGATCGATCCCGTGCGACTTCAGCATCGCCATGGCGCCGTCAATGAAGGCGCGCGACTTGATGTACGCGTGAAACTCACGCCAGGGCGGCGAGCCTGCCACGAACGCCCGGTACCTGGAGCGGTGGTTCACTTGCGACAGCGAGTACTTTCCGCCCTTGGCGGCCTTGTACTCGAAGAGCGAAACCGGCGGGAACGTCTCGACGAGACGACGGTACGTGTTCGGTTCGAGAGCTGGGCGCGCTACGCCGATTGGAAAGGGGTCATAGTCGAAGGCGATGGTGTCATACCTGAGCATGTCGTCAGGCGGCTCTCGCCAGGTTCACGTCGCCGCTGAAGGCGCGATGTTGCTTGCCCCAGATGGTTTTCTCCACTGTGCAGAGGGTCCATCGGATACCGGGATTGCGGCGCGCCGCCATCTCCATCTGCAGTTTCCACCAGCTCGGTGCCTGCAGCGTCACGTGGGCGTTCTCGCCATTCGGCAGGGACTTCCGGGCGGGATAGCAGGCGGCGACCACGTAGACGAATCTCCTCGCGGCGCGAAACATCTCGTCGAGCACCCAGTCGACATCCTCGTCCGCGATGTGTTCGATCACGTCCGTCGAGATCACGCCGTCGAACTTGCCCTCGTAGGGGGCCGCGAACGGTGCGTACGCCGGGTCGTAGCAGGTCACCCGGACACCCGGCCACGTGGGATGCGTTCTGATGCGGCTGTCCGTCGCCTCACTCTCGAGACGGGTGTAACCCGTGCCCTTGCCGGCGCCGAAATCGAGAAGCGTCTTTGCCTGGGTCTGTTCGATCAGGGCGGAGATGGCGGCCTCGTGTTTGCGCAGTGTATGGCCGTCGAAGGTGTCGTCCGCCGACATTCCTAGACTCACGTCGCCCGCCGCGTGCAGTAGCCGGTTTTGCTCGATCATCTGGCTGAAGCGCCGGCTGGGATGACCCGAGGTGAAGATGGTGAACCGCGCCTCGTCGGCGGCGCGCTCGAGCGCGAACCACACCTCGGCGTCGGGATGCGGATGGTAGCGCAACTGCTCGGGGAAAGGCTGCCAGGGCTGAGTCTGGAGCGTGGTAAAGTGGAAGCACTTCGACTGCCCGGGGCGGTATTCCTCGTCGCGCGCATTCCATTCGCCGGCGAGCTTGCCCCATAAGTTGTTGTCGTGGGTGATGGCGCGAAAGTAGGAGTGCTTCTTGCCCTGCTTCGCGTCGTCCAGCGTCCAATACTCGCTCATCTTTGCGCAGTCGATCAGCATCACGGAGGTCTCGCGCCCGGTGACGCCGAGGACCCCCGCACCGTTCATCTCGAGGTCGAACAGTTCGGCCGGGTCGGACAAATAGATCTGGTCCACGTCGTTGTAGATCGCCCGTCCCTCGCCGCCGGCGAACGCCGGGATCGCATAGCGATAGTTCGTAAAGCCGGTCTTCCAACCGGTCCGGTCGAAGCCTTTGAGATCCTTCATCATGTGGATCTCGTAGACGCGTGCGGGATCGCGCGCCTGGCGGATCGCCCAGACGAACACGCGCTGGGCGCGATACTGGCGCGGCTCGGTGCCGAGGAAGATGCGAACCGGTGGTTTCCCGTTAGGGGCGACCCCCGGTTCGACGTCGAGGCGCACCAGTTCGGGTACGTCGCGAAACCCTTCGTTGTGGCCGCGGTCCCTGCGCAGCCAGTAGGACAGGGTGCGGTCGTGCCATCGTGTCTTGAACTGCCGTTCCTTCTTGAACTTGTCTGCCATGATGTCCCCGCTCGGGGTCTGGGAGACCTCGCGCGCGAATGCGACGCGCTACCCGCCAATCTATAGTCGCCCGTCCGACCGGACTAATAAGCGAGACGCCCGCCCGGATCAAATTGCCCCGCGTCGGCGCCGGCCCGGTGTGCTTCCCATTCGGCCCGCAAGGCATCGCTGACGATGACCAGTTCGCCCGTGTACCTGTCGAACAGCTCGAGAAGGAAAGCGAGCTCGCTTTCAAGGCTGTGGCCCGGCGAATAGGCGTTTGGCGTGGTGACATCGCCCGGATAGGACCCAGCTTGGTGCCGAAAGAGATCGACTCCGGCGATGACGAGTCGCGCGGGCTGCAGCGCGACCGCCACCGCCAGCATCACCGCACCGTTGGTAGGGCGCAGGACGCCCCAGTCAAAGGCCCGCAGGCTGGGCGCCAGATCGTGGGCGTCGAAGAAGCGGGACCGCCGAAACGCCGGGTTGAAAGTTCGCACAGTGGCGAACCGGGCGGCAGCGTCGGGGGTCTGCAAGCCGAAAATTGCCGACCCGACGGCCCGCATCGAAGGCTTGCCGCCGGTGAATACCACGTCGGGCGCGGTGAACTTTCCGCGCTGTTGCCAGCCGTGGTTGACCCGAAACATGGCGTCGTAGCCGATCGTGTCGAGCGCCGGGTCTTCCGACGACGGTCCGTTGCCGAGACACAGGATCGTCTGCGGGGAATGCAGCGCCGCGCGCAGCGCGTCGAGATCGTCGTAGCGAACCAGTCGCCACGCGAGCAGCCTGCGCCAGTGCGCGTCGCGGGTGAGGTCGGAGATCATCCAGCCAATCCCGCGCCGGCGGCGCCGAAGCGGCTTGAGATCGCGCGCCAGCATTTCACCGAGAAGATCGACCACAGCTTGGACCGGCATGCCGCGCGGGCCGGCGGAGGCTGCTTGCGGCATTGCGCCGGGGTCGACCTCGATCCGTGCTTCGCAGGCGGCCGCGAGGCGTGGCCCGAGCTGCGGCGGGCTGCCTCCGACACCGCCGGAAAGTGTCGTGATGGCGCGCCGCCGAAGCCCAGACGCCAGCCCGCGCGGCACCTCGCACACCGGCGCCAGAAACACCGCGACCCGAATATCGCATCGCTTCAAATAACTTCGTACGCCAAGGCCGCAGGGCAGGGGTAGGACGCGACAGGACGGGAAGCGCTCGGCGAGCCAGCCGCGCAGGGCGGCATCGCGCGCCGATAGGAGTACGCTAAGGCGATCGTAGCGGTTCGACACGGCTGCGATCGTCGGCGCGAACGCTTCGAATCCGGCGCGGTCGTCGCCGATGATCCAGAGAGTACGCTCGGTCTCGCGCGCGGGCAGCCCGAGCCGTGCGTAGGCAGCCTCGCCGATGGTCATTCGCCGGCCTCCGACGTCCGTGCAAGCAGCGCGGCGATGCGGTGTGCGACTTCCGCTCCGTCGTCGGTGGTTGCCGGTGGGGTCGTGGCAAGCCCCGATCCGAACAGCGCCGCGCGCCCGTCCGCGACCATCCGCCGGTGCATCAGCGCCAGGTCGCGCGGCGCCGTGACCCAACCCCGCGACAAGATGTGCCGGGCGATCGTTCCCCACGGGCCGGTTGCACCGGCGCGACGGCGCAACGCCGTGGCCAGGCGCTGCTTGAGTCCGGGCGCTTTCGGCTCGAGCGGATAGATCGTCATCGGGCGGCGCGTGGCGGCGGCCTCGGCGAGCATCGATTCGCTTTCGCCGGTTACGACGATCAGGTCCGCCGACGCCAGGTAGGCCAGATAGGGGTTCTCACGCCGGTCGCGTGCCCACACGTGAAAATGGGCGTTCGGCGCCGCGACCCGCATCGCGGCGATTGCCGCGTCAGGGGTGCGCCGACTGGTGACGATGGCGAGCCCACCGCCCAACGCCCGTGCCGCCGCAGCGACCTCACCCGCCATGCGACCGCCGAAAGCCTCGTCGAGCTGGTGCTGGGCCGTAGGGCCGCCAACCAACAGGAGCACGCGCGGGTGCGGCAGATCATCGAGCAGCCCCGGATGGGTCGAGCGTGCCGCGGCCAGTGCCGCCTCTTCCACCTGCGTCGGTGGCACCACCAACTCGACGAGAGCGGGATGCGGTAGCAACTGAAAATGGGCGCATGCGACGGTCAGATCGATCCCCCGGGGGTCGTTCGCCGCCTTGCGGCCGAGCAGCACGATGCGCGTGCGCCCGCCGCTCTGGCACTTGATCCAGCGGGCGACCGGTACGACCCGCCGTCCCATGCCGATGACGAGGTCCGGCCATGGCTGCGCGCACGGCGTGCTGGCTGGGTCGAGCGAGATCCGCGAGGCACCGAGAATCTGATTGGGCAGTCTGTTCAGCCAGTTGAACGCCAGTCGCTTCTCGTCCCAGGGCCAACCGAGCCCGCGCGCGAGACCGACCACCTGAGTCCGGTGACCGGGCCGGTCGTCAGTCAGCAGCCAGACGCGCGGCACTTCCGCGGAGCGCCTCACCGTGTCGGGCCGGGGCGGATCGTCATTCGTCATCGAACGATCCGAAAGAAGTTCACGGTTCAGCGACAGTTCCCTTACCTGGACGAACGGGCTAGAAGCGCCCCGCAACATCGCAGAAGTGCTCGTTCATGCCAATACTCGTCCTGATGCGCCACGGCACCACCGTATGGGGTCATGAAGGCCGCTTCGTCGGCTGGGCGGACACCTCGCTGAACGAGGCCGGCCGCGCCGAAGTCCGTCATGCGGCCGAAATCTTGCGCAAGGCGGGGATGGCCTTTGACGTCTGCCTGACCTCCCGCCTGCTGCGCGCGCGAGAGAGCATGAGCATCGTAGGCGAGTCGTTGCAGTTCACCGCGTCTGAGATGGTCAGCGACTGGCGGCTCAACGAGCGCCATTACGGCGCGTTGCAGGGGGAGACACGCGCGGCGATGATCGAGCGCTACGGCAACGACGAGGTCGTTGCGTGGCGACGGTCGTTCTCCAGTCAACCGCCTCCTCTCGGCGAGGACGATCCGCGTTGGCTCGAACAGATCGCGCGGTTCCCCGACATCCCACGCGAACGGCAGCCTCGGTCCGAAAGTCTGGGAGATGCCGTCGTGCGCATCGAGCCGGTGTGGCACGAGCGCATCTCGATCGATCTGCGGGCGGACAAGAACGTGCTGATGGTCGGACACACCAGCTCGATGCGCGCGCTGGTGCGCGCGATCGAGAAAACCGGCGACAGCGAGAGCGCCGCGATGCGCTTCGCGACCGCCGTGCCCCGCTTCTACGAATTCGACGAAAACTTGCGGGTGCTATCGAGTGGCGATCTGAAATCCGGTCTCAAGCTGCGGTTGCGGTACTGGGGCACGCGTTTGAAGCCGCGCAGTCTGGGCCGGATTTGAGAACCGGCTACACGGGTTCGCCGACGCGCACGTGCAGGAACTTCACGACTCGAGGCGGGCGTAGCTGAGCACGACGTCGCGACGGCGACATCAGGTCCGCCTTTCGCCGCGGAACTGTTTGAAGTCCGGCTTGCGCTTCTCGAGGAAGGCGGTGATCGCTTCGACGTTCTCGGGAGAGCCGGCGAGGCGCGCCATGGCCGCGTTCTCGCGCTCCAGCGCCGCGCGCACCGCGGCCGCGTGCGGGGCCATCAGCGTGCGCTTGATCTCCTGCAGCGCCGCCACCGGCCATTGCGCCATTTCGCGCGCCTTGGCCAACGTCTCGTCGAGTACCCGCTCGTCCGAAAACACGCGCGCCGCCATGCCGACGTCGAGCGCGCGCACCGCGTCGATCCACTCGGCGGTGAAGAACAGCTCGGCGGCGCGCTGGCGTCCGATCGCCGACTGCAGCGTGTAGCTGCTGGCGATCTCGGGCACCAGGCCGAGATTGGCGAACGGCAACCGCAGGCGGGCACTGTCGCCCAGATACACCACGTCGCAGGCGATCAGCAGCGTGCAGCCGCCGCCGACGGCAACACCGCGCGCGGCGGCGAGCAGTGGCTTGTCGAATTCGAAGAGCGCTTCGACACAGCCGAAGTAACCGCTCGCCTTGCCGTCTGCGCGCGGCTGCTCGGCGGCGCCGAAGGCGCCGAGATCCTGGCCGGCGGAAAAGTCGCTGCCCGCCCCGGTCAACACGACGACCGCGACCGCCGGGTCCATGCGCGCCTCGTTGAGCGCGTCGGCCAGACCATCCCACTGCTCGTTGTCGAATGCATTCTTCTTGTGGGGCCGGTTCAACGTGACCAACAACACCCCTTCGCCGTCGAGCTCGCGCAGTATTCTGGAATCGGACATGGCACCTCCGTAAACGCGGCAGGCTACGCGAGCGGGCGCGCCCGGAGCAAGCAACCGGCAACCGTCGGATCGAGCCATGCCAGTCGGCGCCAACCGATGATTCCGCGACTCGCGCGGTTGCCTTGCACCCGCGGGCGCGTGCTATGGCTCGGCGCTCGGGGTGAGATGTGGGGGGCTCATGTTGAGGCGAATCGTCACCACTGTGATCGCGGTCCCGGCGATCGCGCTGGGGCTGCTCTACCTGCTCGGCAGCGGCGTTCTCGTCGGCCCGCAGGAGGCGGAGCTACCGGCGGCGCGGGCGGTGTCGCGCACGGTCGTCGCACAGCGCGCCAAGAGCCAGGTGCAGGCCGCAAGCAAGGTGGGGGCACCGAAGTCGAAGCAGATCCTCTTCGGCGACCTACACGTCCACACCACCTTCTCTTTCGACGCCTTTCAGATGAGCTTGCCGCTGGCCGGCGGCGACGGCGCCCATCCGGTCGCGGACGCGTGCGACTACGCCCGTCACTGCGCCGCCCTGGATTTCTGGTCGATCAACGACCACGCCATCTCACTGACGCCGCGACGCTGGCGCGAGACCATTGAATCCGTGCGGCGCTGCAACGAGATCAGCGGCAGCGACAAGGATCAGGACATGGTGTCCTTCCTCGGATGGGAATGGACGCAAGTCGGCACGACGCCGCAGAATCACTACGGCCACAAGAACGTCATCCTGCGCGATCTCGACGAGGACAAGATACCGACGCGGCCGATCGACGCCGGCCCGCCGCCCGGCATGTCTTCCGTGGAAGACGCGGCACCGCCGACGCTGCTGATGGGCCTCCTCGCCGCCAGCGAGCTGCGCTCGGGAGGGCTCGACTTCGCGCGCTACGTGGCCGAGACGGTGGGCGTCGAGATCTGCCCGACCGGTGTTCCGGTGCGCGACCTGTCCAACGACTGCCGCGAGCTCGCGGCAACGCCGGCCGATCTCTTCGCCAAGCTCGACGACTGGGGCTTCACCCATACGGTGATCCCGCACGGTACGACGTGGGGCTTCTACACGCCGCTCGGCTCGGCCTGGGACAAGCAGTTGACCGCGCAGATGCACGACGCCGACCAGCAGCGGATCATCGAGGTGTACTCCGGCCACGGCAACTCCGAAGAGTACCGCCCGTATCGCGAGGTCCTTCTCGGCCCAGAAGGCGCGCGCACCTGTCCGGAGCCCAACGAGGGCTTTCTGCCCTCCTGCTGGCGCGCCGGCGAGATCATCGAGGAGCGCTGCCTTGCCGAGGGCGCCGATGTAGGCGAGTGCGCGCAGCGCGCCGCCGAGGCGCGGCAGAACTACGTCGACGCCGACTTCAACGGCGGCTACGGCACCGTGCCCGCGAGCACGGTCGCCGACTGGCAGGACGCCGGCCAATGCCGCGACTGCTTCCAGCCGTCGTTCAACTTCCGCCCGCGCAGCTCCGTACAGTACATCATGGCGCTCGGACGCCCCGACAATCCCGAGGGCGCGCAGCGCTTCAACTTCGGGTTCATCGCGTCGAGCGACAATCACTCGGCGCGACCCGGCACCGGCTACAAGGAAGTGTCGCGGCGCGAGTTCACCGAGGCCCGCTTCGGCAACTTCGTCGGCACCAACCTCGCCCCCTACGACAAGCGGCCGGCGGCGGGGCGTTCCGAGAGGATCGAGCTCACCAACTTCACGACGCCGTTCGCCAACTTCGAGACCGAGCGCCAGGCGTCGTTCTTCCTCAACGGCGGCCTCGCCGCCGTGCACGCCAAGGGGCGCAGCCGCGAAGAGATCTGGGACGCCCTGCAGCGACGCGAAGTGTACGGCACCAGCGGGCCGCGCATCTTGCTGTGGTTCGATCTCATCAACGCGCCGGACAAGGCAAAGGCGCCGATGGGTAGCTCGATCGCCATGGCGGGCTCACCGACCTTCCGGGTGCGCGCCGTGGGGTCGTTCGAACAGAAACCGGGCTGCCCCACCGACGCCGCCCAGTCGATGTCCGCCAAGCAGATCCGTCGTCTCTGCCAGGGCGAGTGCTACAACCCGAGCGACGTCCGGCGCCCGATCACGCGCATCGAGGTCGTGCGCATCCGGCCGCAGCGTTCGCCCGACGAGGAGATCACCGGCCTCATCGAAGATCCGTGGAAGGTGCTGCCCTGCTCGGGCGATGCGAACGGTTGCGTCGTCACCTTCAACGACTACGAGTTCCTCTCCTCCGGCCGCGACGCCCTGTACTACGTCCGCGCCATCGAGGCGCCGAGCGAGGCGGTCAACGCCGATCCGCTCGGCTGCAAGCGCGACGAAGCGGGCCGCTGCGTCAGCGTCGAGCCCTGCTTCTCCCGCCCCTGGGACGACGACTGCCTGGCCCCGATCGAAGAGCGGGCGTGGTCGTCGCCGAT
>CADEER010000017.1:0-1793 GCA_902826395.1 uncultured bacterium | reverse complement strand
TCGCCGAACGCCGTCACCAGTCCGTCCGCGTCGGCCCAACTGCGCATCGTTCCCACCATCTGTTCGGTCACCGCATTGACGTGCCGCTTCGTCGACAGCAGCGCGTGCGACGCCTTGGCGGCCAGCTCGCTCGCCAGGATCTCGGCGCGCGTCTGCAAGTCGGCAGCCGGCACGATCTGATTGACGAATCCGATCGCCGCCGCCTCGGCGGCGCCGAACGCGCGGCAGGTCATGATCAGCTCCTTAGTCCGCGCCGGACCGATCTCGCGCACCAAGCGCGGCACGCCGCCCCAGGCGAGCGGCAAGCCGAGGTCGACTTCGGGAATCGAGAACATCGCATCGTCGGCGGCGAGGCGCAGATCGCACGCAGCGGCGAGCACGACCCCGCCGCCGACGCACCAGCCATGAATCACCGCGATGCTGACGGCGCGCATCCGCTCGAGCGCGTCCCCCATCTCGCGGCCTAGATCCGCCGCCTCGCGCACCGATAGCTCCTGCGGGCCGGACATCCCGCCGAGGTCGGCGCCGGCCGAGAAAGCGCGCCCGGCGCCGCTCAACAGAACGACTTTCACCGCGCGATGCTCATCGAACCAACGAGCCGCCGCGGCGATCTCCTGCAGCGTCGACACCGAAAGCGCGTTCAACTTCGCCGGTCGGTTCAGCGTCAACCGACCGAGCGCACCTTCCACCTCGACGCTCAGCGTCTCGAACATGGATTCCTCCGTTCAGCGATCAGCTTTCAGCTATCAGCGATCCAAATCGAAATCGAAATCCAAATCGAAATCGAAATCACGGATGCCGGCACCGATTTCGATTTGGATTTCGACTTCGATGGCTGTCCCCCCCCCCGCGCGCACGACACGGCTAGGCAGGAGCGGTCGGGCTAGACTACACTCACTCACCATGGATCGAAGGCATTTCCTCCGCACTTCCCTCGCCATCGCCGCTCTCGCCGCCGCACGGCCGCGGCGCGCTCCGGCGGGCGCCGACTGCACACTCTACCCGAGCCAGACCGAGGGGCCCTTCTTCTTTGACACCGGCTTCCTGCGCACCGACATTGCCGAAGGCCGACCCGGCACCCCTCTGCGCATCTCGCTGCAGATCGTCGCCGACGACGGCTGCGAGCCGCTTCCCAACGCGGTCGTCCAGATCTGGCACACCGACAGCGGCGGCCTCTATTCCGGCTACACCGGCCAGGGCGACGACGGAGACATCGATACGCGCGGCGAGACCTTCATGCGCGGCTTCCAGGTGACCGACGACGACGGCCGGGTCGGCGTCGATACGATCTATCCCGGCTGGTACCCCGGCCGCGTCCCACACGTCCACTTCAAGGTCTTCCTCGACGATCGCTCGGTCGCCACCTCCCAGCTCTATTTTCCCGACGAGGTCGGCGAGGCGGTCTACGCGACCGGCCCCTACGCCGCGCGCGGTGCCAGCCCGACGTCCCTGTCGACCGACATCCTGTTGCGCAACACTCCGCACGAGGCCGTGCTGTTGGATGTCGACGGAGATCCCGCCGCATCGCTGACGGCTTCGCGCCGCATCGGCGTCGCCCTGCCGGCCGGCTTCACGCCGCTGCCGACCGCCACACCGCTGCCTCCCACCGACGATTGCGTCGGCGACTGCTCGGGCGACAATCGCGTCGCGATCAACGAGCTGGTGCGCGGCGTCAACATGGCGCTGGGAAACGTGTCGGTCGACGACTGCCCCAGCTTCGATCGCAACGGCAATCGTCTGGTGTCGATCTCGGAGCTGGTCGCCGCCGTCAACAGCGCCCTGCGCGGCTGCAC
>CADEER010000016.1 GCA_902826395.1 uncultured bacterium | reverse complement strand
GGCGTCGCGCATGATCTGGTATTCCTTGTCGGTGAGCGTCTGCGCCGGCGCCACCGTGATGCTGTCGCCGGTGTGCACGCCCATCGGATCGAGGTTTTCGATCGAACAGATGATGACGACGTTGTCCATCCGGTCGCGCATCACCTCGAGCTCGAACTCCTTCCAGCCGGCGATCGACTCTTCGATGAGGATCTCGTCGATCGGCGAGAGCTCGATGCCGCGCTTGGCGCACGCTTCGAACTCGTCGAACGTCGTCGCGATCGCGCCGCCGGTGCCGCCGAGAGTGCGCGACGGCCGGATGATCAGCGGCAGTCCGATCTCCTGGCCGATGACCCGTGCCTCGTCCCAGCGGTGGGCGATGCCGCTGCGCGGCACATCGAGCCCGATGGCGGTCATCGCGTGTTTGAAGCGCTCGCGATCTTCCGCCTTCTTGATCGCCTCGATCTTGGCGCCGATCAGCTCGACGCCGTAGCGGTCGAGGATGCCCGCCTCGGCGAGATCGATGGCGGCGTTCAAGCCCGTCTGCCCGCCGACCGTCGGCAACAGAGCGTCCGGGCGCTCGCGATCGATGATCCTCTCGAGGATCGGCACCGTGATCGGCTCGATGTAGGTGCGATCGGCGGTGCTCGGATCGGTCATGATCGTCGCCGGATTCGAGTTGATGAGGACGACGCGATACCCCTCCTCGCGCAGTGCCTTGCAGGCCTGGGTACCGGAGTAGTCGAACTCGCACGCCTGGCCGATGACGATCGGCCCCGAGCCGATCAGCAGAATGCTCTTGATGTCAGTGCGTTTGGGCATCGTCAGCGGCTTTTTTCCGACTTCATCAGATCGACGAAGCGCTCGAAGAGGTAATTGGCGTCGTGCGGCCCGGGCGACGCCTCGGGATGATACTGCACCGAGAACACCGGCGCCTCTCGATGGCGCAACCCCTCGACCGTCTCGTCGTTCAAGTTCACGTGGGTCAGCTCGGCGGCGCCGCGCAGCGACTCGACGTCGACGGCGAAGCCGTGGTTCTGGCTCGTCACCTCGACTCTGCGTGTCGTCAGATCCATCACCGGCTGGTTGCCGCCGTGATGGCCGAACTTCAGCTTGTAGGTCGAGCCGCCAAGCGCCAGGCCGAGGATCTGATGGCCGAGGCAGATGCCGAACATCGGCACTGCACCAACTAGATCGCGCACGTGCGCCGCCGCGTACGGAGCGGCGGCCGGATCGCCAGGCCCATTGGACAGGAACACTCCGTCCGGTTTCCACGCCAGCACCTCGCCGGGCGGCGTATCGGCGGGAACGACTCTCACCTCGCAGCCGAGGTCGACCAGGTTGCGTAGAATGTTGCGCTTGATGCCGAAGTCGTAGGCGACCACCCGGTACGCGCCCTCGCTCTCGGGCTTGCGGTAACCGCGCTCGATCGTCCAACCACCCTCGCGCCAATCATAGGCAGCGTCGCAGGTAACGGCGCCGACGAGGTCGCGCCCTTCCATCGACGGTGCGGCCTTGGCCATGTCGACGAGGCTGTCCGGCGACTCCACCATGCCGTTGGCGATCACCGCGTTCAGAGCACCACGCTCGCGGATGTGGCGCACCAGAGCGCGGGTGTCGATCCCCTGAATGCCGGGAATGCCGTGCTCCTCCAGGTAGGAATGGAGCGTGCGGCGTGCCCGCCAATTGCTCGGCAGGTGCCAGTACTCTTTGACGATGAATCCCTCGACGAACGGCCGCCGCGACTCGACGTCTTCGGGGTTCACCCCGACGTTGCCGATCTCCGGGTAGGTCATCGCCACCAACTGACCGCAATACGAGGGATCGGTGAGGATCTCCTGGTATCCGGTCATCGAGGTGTTGAACACCAGCTCGCCGACCGCGATGCCGGTGGCGCCGAAACCGGTGCCGCGAAACGTTCTGCCGTCTTCCAGCGCGAGGTATGCCTCTGTCATCCTTGTTCCCCGCGCGACCAGACGATGCGACCGCCGACCATCGTCGTCCGCGCCGCGCCGCGCATCTCCCAGCCGCCGAACGGCGAGTTCTTCGATTTCGACCGCAACTCTTCCAACTGCACTGTCCAAACGTAGTCGGGGTCGACCAACGTTATATCCGCGACCCTACCGACTGCCAACGACCCCGCGTCGAGGCCGAGGATGCGCGCCGGATTGACACTCATCGCGCGCACCAGCGTCACCGGATCCAGGCCGTGATCGCGCACCAGCCGCAGGGTCAGCGGCAAAGCAGTCTCGAGACCGACGATGCCGAAGGCGGCGAGGTCGAACTCGATCTCCTTCTCGTCTCGGTGATGGGGCGCGTGGTCGGTGGCGATGACGTCGATCAGGCCCTCGCGCAGCGCCGACACGAGCGCTTCGGCATCGCTCTGCTCGCGCAGCGGCGGCTTCATCTTGGCGTTGGTGTCGTACTCGCGCACCGCTTCGTCGGTGAGAATGAAATGGTGCGGCGTCACCTCGGCGGTCACCGGCAGGCCGCGCTCGCGAGCGTCGCGCAGCAAGCGGATCGATCCGGCAGTGCTCAGGTGCGCCAGGTGCAGCTTGCCGCCGGTCTGCGCCAACAGCGCCAGATCGCGCGCCACCATCGCCTCCTCGGCGGCCGACGGCATGCCCTTGAGCCCGAGATGCAGGCAGACGCGCCCCTCGTGCATGACTCCGTCGCCTGCGAGCTGCGGATCCTCTTCGTGGACGATGACCGGAATCCCGAACAGTTGCGTGTACTCGAGCGCACGGCGCATGAGCGCACCGTCGGCGATCGGCATGCCGTCATCGGATACGGCGACGACGCCGGCCTCGTACATCTCACCGATCTCGGCGAGCTCGCGACCTGCCAGGCCGACGGATACGGCGCCGATCGGGTGCACGCGCGCCAGCGCCGACTCGCGGGCGCGGTCGAGGATGTACTCGGTGACGGCGGCGCTGTCGTTGACCGGCTTGGTGTTGGCCATGCACGCGACGGCGGTGAAGCCACCCGCCACCGCGGATTGAGTGCCGGTGGCGACCGTCTCCTTGTACTCGTAGCCGGGCTCGCGCAGGTGGACGTGCATATCGATCAGCCCCGGCACCACCCAGCAGCCGGTCGCGTCGATGCGCTGGGCATCCGCACCGATGCTGCCCGGTGCGCCGACCGCGGCAACGAGGCCCTCCTCGACCAGCACGTCGTAGGCGCCATGACGGTCGTTGGCCGGGTCGATCAGGGTGCCGCCGGCGAACAGGATCGCGCCGCCTTCGCTCATACGGCCTGCCTCTGTTCGACCGATGCGCGACCGCGCCCCGCCAACAGATAGAGGATCGCCATGCGCACCGCGACGCCGTTTGCCACCTGTTCGAGAATCATCGACGCCTGGCCGTCGGCGACCTCGCTCGAGATCTCGACGCCGCGGTTGATCGGTCCGGGGTGCAGGACGATTGCGTTCGGCTTGGCCAGCTCCAACATTTCGCGCGTCAGGCAGAAGTAGCGCGAGTACTCGTCGAGCGTCGGCAGGAAGTTCGCTCCCTGCCGCTCGCGCTGCAGGCGCAGCATCATCACCACGTCGACACCGCGCACGCCCGATGCGAGATCGTGATGGATGTCGCCCCACTCGGCGAGCGCCGACGGCAGCAGGGTCGGCGGACCGACCAGGCGGACGCGCGCCCCCATGGTGCGCAGCGCGTGCACGTTGGAGCGCGTCACCCGGCTGTGCAGGACGTCGCCGACGATCGCGACCTCGAGGCCGGCGATGCGGCCCCGTACACCGCGGATGGTCAGCAGATCGAGCAGCGCCTGCGTCGGATGCTCGTGTGAACCATCGCCGGCGTTGACCACCGGGCAGCCGACGTGCCGCGCCAGAAAGTGCGGCGCTCCCGATCGCGGGTGGCGCATGACCAGACAATCGGGACGCATCGCAGCTACGTTGCGCGCCGTGTCGAGCAGCGTCTCGCCCTTGCTGACGCTGCTGGTGGAGCCGCTGATGCTGACGAAGTCGGCGCTCAGGCGCTTGGCGGCGATCTCGAACGACGTGCGGGTCCGCGTGCTCGACTCGAAAAAGAGGCCAACCACCGTCTTGCCGCGCAGGGTCGGCACCTTCTTGATCTCGCGCTCCGAGATCTCGCGGAAGGAGTCCGCCGAATCGAGCAGGTACTCGATCTCGTCGCGCGACATTCCCTCGAGGCCGAGCAGGTGGTTGCCGTTGAACGTCATCGGTTGCCGTTCTCCACCGCCTCGACGATCGTCACCTGATCCAACCCGTCGCGGTCGAGAATCGCGACTTCGACCGACTCGGTCGGGGCGGTGGGCAGATTCTTGCCGACGTAGTCGGCGCGGATCGGCAGCTCTCGATGCCCGCGGTCGATCAGTACCGCCAGTTGCACGCTGCGCGGCCGGCCGAAGTCCATCAGCGCATCGAGCGCCGCGCGGATCGTGCGCCCCGTGTACAGCACGTCGTCGACCAGCACGACGTGGCTGTCGTCGATCGGGAAGCGGATGTCGGTCGCTTTGACCTCGGGCGGCTGCTGCGGCGAGCGGCTGAGATCGTCGCGGTAGAGAGTGATGTCGATGACGCCGAGCGGCAGCTCGGCCCCTTCGATGCGTGCGATGTTCTTTGCCAGTCGCGTTGCGATGTCGACGCCGCGCGAGCGGATGCCGACCAGAACGACGTCGCTGACGCCCGGGTTGCGCTCGACGATCTCGTGCGCCATCCGCGCCAGCATGCGCTCGACCCCCTTGCCGTCGACCACGACGCGCGGCGGCCGCACCGGCTTTACCGGTCCGGACATGAAAAAAGGGCCCCCTCGCGAGAGGAGGCCCTTACCTCGGAACCCTGAGCTGGAAGACCTGCATGTGTCACCTTTCTGGTCTCACGGGACCAGCATTTAAAGGAGACCCTTAGCTAGACCTCCGCGGACACCGAGTCAACTGCGATCCCACGCGCTCGCCAGATCTCCGTCATTCGATCGGCGCCGCCGTCCATTTGCGGCGCGGCCAGTGTTGTGAGCGACGCCGGAGAAGGTGAACGAGCACAGTCGTAAGCGAGTGCGGTGCTGGCATACAGATCGCATGAAGGGTAGCGACTGCGCGCCGGGATACACCGACGGCGCGCCAGGAACGAGGCGCAGCGAAGTGATCGAGGCGGTCCAGGAGTCGGGTCCACGAGAGGCGAAGCCAGCCCGCGCCGTCGTGCGCGGCGGCGAAGTGCATCGCATCCGACCCGAGCAGACCGAAGAGGCGCCACCGCCGCGCCGCGTGTTCGACGTTCGCCTGGTTCTCATAACGTGCTTCCTGCTGTGCGCGGCGGTTGCCGCCGCCATCGGCATCGGCTCGTGGATCGAGCTTTCGCCGGGCGCCTGGAGCGGTGTCGCGGTCGGTCTCAGCGCGGCGGCGGGGCTGCTGGCCCTGCTGCCGCGCATCGATGTACGCGCGGCGGTAGCGCGGGTCGTGCGACTGACCATGCTGCTCGCCGCGCTCGCCGGAGCTCTCGCTACGGGCTACTGGGTTGGTTGGGCGCCGCTCGAACCGATCGCCGCCGCCTCGGCTCTATGCGCGCCGACGCTGATCTCGGCCTTGTTGTGGCCGCAACAGTGGTCGGTGGTACTGCTCACGACGGCGATGGTCGCCGTCGGTGCAGGCCCGTCGCTGCTGGCGGTGGGCACCCTGCCGCTGTCGCATGTCGGCGCCGCCACGGTGGTCACCTCACTGATGGTCGGAGCTCTCTACGGCAGCCGCGCGAGGCACACGCCGGCGGCGCGCCCGGCACCACAGGCCGACACCGCCGCACCCGGCCGGCGGGCGCCGGCGGCAGTCCTCGACCTGGCGCGTTCCTTTGCCTCGCACGAGCAGGGCGAGATCGCCCAGACGATCGTCAACGACACGGCGCGCACGCTCGGCGCCTGCGGCGCGATGCTGCTGCTATGGGACGAGAGCGTCGAGGCGTTTAGGGTGGGCGCCGCGACCGGCGGCGGTCCTGTCGACCTGAGCGAGCTGCGCGAGCTCGAGCTGACGCCGGACTGGATCACCCGTCTGCGCAAGGGGACGGGCAAGCTGGTGACGCCGCTCGCCTTCAGCGCCATCCGCGAGCCGGTGCTGCTGTCGCTGGTTCGCCGTTGGCAGGCGCGTTCGCTGTACGCCGTCCCGTTCTATCGCGGCTCGCAGGTCGTCGGAGTCCTCATCGTCGCCCGATCCAAAGGGCGCAGCGCCTTCAGCGAAGCCGACAACGACATCCTCACCGGCATGGCACCGCACGCCGCCGCCGCTCTGGCGCACGGCCGCCTGATCGCCGACCTGCAATCGGCGAACGCGCTCAAGGAAGAGTTCATGGCGACCATGTCGCACGAGCTGCGGACGCCGCTGAACGTCATCATCGGCTACACCGACATGCAGCTCGAGGGCGCCTTCGGCGACCTCGACGGCGAGCACAGCTCCACCCTGCAGACGGTGCGCGAGCAGGCGATCCAACTGCTCGAGCTGATCCAGGCGACACTCGACATGAGCCGGCTCGAGCGCGGCATCGTCTCGCTCGATCCGACCGATGTCGACGTGCGCCAGATGCTGATCGACCTGCAGAAGCGAATTCCGCCATCCTGGCGCAAGTCTACGGTCGATCTCGAATGGAAGATCGAGGAAGACCTGCCGAGCCTGATCACGGACGCCTCGAAGCTGCAGATCCTGCTGCGCAACCTGATCCACAACGCCATGAAGTTCACCAACAACGGATTGGTGCTGGTGTCGGCATCGCGCCATCCGAGCAAGCCGTACGTCACCTTCCTGGTGCAGGACTCCGGGGTCGGCATCAAGGCTGAGCATCTGTCGCAGATCTTCGAGATGTTCCGACAGGCGCCCGACGGCGAGTCTCACGCGGGCGGCGTCGGCCTCGGCCTCTACATCGTCAAGCGCCTTGCCGCCGCCCTGGCTGCCGAGATCGAGGTGTCGAGCGCGCCGGGGCGCGGCGCCAGCTTCCGCATCCACGTTCCGCTGCCGGGCGCGGCGCCGACCACAGCGGCCTGAGGCGCGGGCCGGGCGCGGGCGAATGACCGAGTGCGCAATCGCCGCCCAATGCAGGTTTTGCGCATTCTCGGGCGCCCGCGATATGCACTCGCCGTGACCAGCGTCGACGTTTCTGAAGGCTCCGCGCCGGTCGATCTACTGATCGTCGGCGCCGACGACGAGGCCGCGGCCGAGCTGATGGCGCTACCGGAGGTCGCCGGATTGGCGGTCGAGCGAGTACCTCGAGATGCAGGACCGCGCGGCGGCGCGACGTTCGGCGCCGCCGTCGTATATGCGTCCCACACCGAGGACGACGTCATCGCGCGTTGGCTCTCTTGCCTCGCACCGACGCCGACACTGCTGGTGGCGGATGGCACTGCGCCCGCCCCGCACATCGAGGTCGTGAGCCGCGACCGCGTGGCGGCGCGCCTGCTGCGCAACCTCCAACGCCTCGTCGGCGACCCGGAGCCGCCGTCTCTGCAATTCTGTCTAGGGCTGCTGCGCACGGCATCGGAGCTACAACTCTGTCAATCGATCACAGAGGAGGCGGCGCGGCTCACCGGCGCGACTTGGGTCGCGCTGCTACGCGTCACCGCCGAGGCCCGCGCGTTCGAGGTCACGGGCAGCGTCGGATCCGTTTCCGCCGCGCTACACGGCTGTCACAACATGACGCCCGACGAGCTCGCAAGTGCGCTCGGCTGGAACGTCGAACGGGCCGCCGTCCAGTACGTGAAGAGCGACGACTCGGCCTTGGCGCGCGCCATCAGCCGGGGTGGTATGGCCGCTTTCGCCCTGCTCGCCGGCCGCCGCGCGCATCAGGGTATCTTGATCGCCGGCTGGGCGCCGCCCGTGCAGCCATCGCCCACAGCCCTCGCCTCCCTCGCGGCGATCGGCGATCTGGGGGCCGCCGCACTCCGCCACGCCGATCTGGTGGCGGATCTGCGGGTCTCGGAACGGACCAAGTCCGAGTTCGTCGCCACCATGTCGCACGAGTTGCGCAATCCGCTGACCGCCATCCTCGGCTACACGGAACTGATGGCACACGGCGACTTCGGCAGCATCGGCGACGAGCAGCGCGATGTCCTGCGGCGCGCACACCACAGCGCCAGCAGTCTTCTCGATCTGATCAATGCAACTCTCGACGTCAGCCGATTCGAGGTCGGCGGCCGCGCCGACCAGACCTCGGAGATCGACCTTACGTCGCTGCTGCGGGAGCAGATCGACGAGATCTCGGGCAGTCGCCATCGCGAAGAGGTGCGCATCGACCTTGCCGCAACGGGACCACTGTTTCTTCTGAGCGACCCGCTGAAAGTAAGGGTTGCCGTGCGCCAGCTATTCGAAGCGGCAATCTCCACCAACGAGGGGATATCGCTGCACGCGGCGGCACGCCCACTGAGCGACGGCTTCGCCGTGGAGATCGCGCCCGAGGGAATGAGTGATCTGCAGCGCGCCGCCGCCGTGGTGATCGAGCTTCCCGAGGACGGCGAGATGCCGGCGGTTCCGTTCGCAGTCTTCGTCGCACGCCGCCTGCTCGAGATTCTCGGCGGCACACTCGCCCTGTGGCGCGACGAGACCAACGACCGCGTCGGGTTCCGGATGTGGATCCCCGGCCGCTGAATCACCGCGCCGCGGAGCAGTCACGCCTCGACGCCGCTCAACCGGCGTCGAGTACGTCGATCGTGAGCTTGCCGATCACCGGCACCAGGTCGACGTGACGGTCGGGCTCGCCGGCGATCAGCTTCACGTGCGTCGCGTCGGCCGGCATCTGGTCGAAGGCGGCATCGACGCTCACCCATTGCCGCCCGAGCCATACCTCGTTCCAGGCGTGATAGAGGAAGACGCCGTCTGCATACACGATGCCGGCGGCGATGCGGGCCGGTAGGCCGATGGCGCGCGCCAGTGCGGCGAACAGCACCGCGTGCTCGTTGCAGTCGCCGGCCCCCATCTCGAGGACTTGCAGTGCATTCGGAATGCTCGCCACCGGGCGCTTCTCGATCTCCTCGTACACCCAGCGCCGCAGTTTCACCGCGGCGGCGCGGGCGTCGCTCTCACCGCCGACGATCTCAGCGGCGACAGCCTTCAGCCTCGGATGATCGCTTTGCACGAAACCGCTGGCTGCCAGGGCCGCAGCATGGTCGGGCCGCGTGTACGGGAGCGCGAAGGTGTCGGATGCCGCGAGAGATTCGCGATCAACGGTGAGCGCATCGCCGTCGAGGCGCTGGCGCTCGTCATCCGGCGGCGCGAGCGAGCCGAGGCCGGCGACGCGCACGCGCAGGTGCGCGAGCTCGCGCGGCGAGGCGATCGGCGCCGCTATCGGCACCGCGACCGCGTCCATCAAATCGACCAGCGAACCTTGGCCCCAACCGTGGCCGGTGGCGCGCTCGGCGGTCTCGCGAATCGCGACCAACCCGAGCGGGCCCTCCTCGCGCAGCACTGCGCCGGCGTCATCCAGCCAGACCGTGCTGTCGATTCCGCGAAACGACTCCCGCAGACGCCAGGCATCTACTGGCCCGTCGAGCGACGCGAGGGGCTCGCGGGCGACGACCTCGACGGTGATCGGCGCCGCCGCCATCGCCGCGGCATCGAACACCGACGCACGCCGTGTCGCCCCCACTTCGAGGCCATCGGCCACCAGGCGCGCGCGCAGCGTGCTCGGCAGGTACACGGGGCCATCGATCGGCAACGATCGCACGTCCGATTGCGTGCCCAGTTTGGTGGTGACCGCCAGAGCGGCGCCGTCGACCATGCCGGCGACTTCGAAGTCCCCGACTCCGCTCTGCAACCGCACGCGGAAGGAGCGCAGCGCGTAGGCGCTGTCGGTCTCGGCAGTGCTGTGCGCCGTGATCGTCTGGTCCTGCTCCATCATGCGCAGCCGCAGCACCGATCGGTCGGTCAGAAGGTAGCCCTCGCCTACCGGCTCGATCGCGAAGCTCGAGTAGCCGACCTTCTTGTCGTTCATGTACAGGCCCATCCACGCGCCGAGGCCGGTCTTACCCGTCTGCGGCAACAGGCGCGAAGCGCCTTGTTCGGATGTGCCGTCGCCCTGCTGCCAGAGCGCCACCATCAGTGCGATCCAGACCGAGACGACGACGAAGCGCGCCAACTGCGAGGTAACGCCGCCCATGGCCCACCATGGTGCCACACGTCGGCGGGGCTCGCCACGCGCGATTGGGCGTCGGCGATTCGTTTGCCTCGAGGTGTTGTGGATCCGCGGGCATGGCGCTAGGTTCCGCGCATGGCGCTCGACATTGGGTCGGACTTCGATGAGATCGTTTTCACCGTCGGCTACTGCCCGGCATGCGATCAACGCGTCCTGACGCACCCGAACTTCAGCGATGAAGTCGCGCCCAACGCGCTGTGCGTGCACTGCGACGGACCGGTGGTCGACGACTTGCGATCCTCCTCGGGCGCGGATCTGCCCGACCACGGCTACGGCCTGCTCGAGTCGCAGGGCTGCGGCAATCCGGAGTGCGGCGGCGGCGCCTGCAGCCGTCTGCGCGACGGCCAGCCCGAGTAACCCCGATCAGCCGAGCGCGCCGCGGCGGCGCAACGCCTCGTACAGCACGATCGAGACGGCGTTGGCGAGGTTGAGCGACCGCACCTGCGGGTGGGCAATCGGGATCCGGTAGAGATCGCTGCCAGCCGCGGCCGTGACATCCGCGGGCAGGCCGCGTGTCTCGCCGCCGAAGATCAGGTCCAGACCTTCCGGTACTTCATAAGGGGCGTCCAGGTAAGTGGCTGTCGCACGAGCAGAAAAATAGAGCCGTCTACGCGTTGTGGCGGTCTCCTGGTAGGCGGCCCACGCGGGGTGAACGACGAGCTGCAAGTAGGGCCAATAGTCGAGGCCAGCGCGCCGCATATAGCGGTCTTCGAGCGAAAAGCCGAGCGGCTCGATGAGTTGCAGGGTCGAGCGCGTCGCCGCACACAGGCGCCCGATACTGCCGGTGTTGGGCGGGATCTCGGGATGCACCAGCACCACCGAAACGAGTCCCGCCTCTGTCGGGTCAGCGGCTGCGGATTGGGAAGGCACGCGTCCCCAGGCGCAGCTCGAACTCTCCGCCGGCTGTCTCGTCGATGTGTTCGGCGAGTTGGTAGTGTGCGGCTCGCAGGAAACGGGCCGCCTCATGCCCGCCCTTCACCCGGCAGTAGAAGACGTTGCCTGTGCCCAGACGGAGCGATTCCGCTGCGATCTCCTCGCTCGACTCGTCGTTGAGCGTCGCCAGCAACCGGTCGGAGACGCTCACTCTCGTCACCACGTACGGCGTGTCGTCGACGAGGATCGCCGCCGTCTCGTCGCCGACGCGCAGCATGTAGCTCCCCTCCTCGGCGCCGGCGCGCACCACGCTCTGGGAAAAGAGCCGCGCGATGCGCGGATTGTCGATCGGCTCGCCGTCGGCGTACCACACCCCGTCACTGCCGAAGCGAATCTCCGAATTGTGGATCGCGTAGAAACCGGCGCCCGCCATCAGCAGCCCTCGAGTGCCGGGCCGCCGGCTTTTCCGAGCAAGACCAGCCGACCATGAGCTTCACAGGTCTCGGCCGTTGGCAGCGTCGCCGCGTCATCGATTCGCTCTCTCGTCATGCGTCACCGCGCTGCGGATGTTCGAGAATTATCGTGACCGGCCCATCGTTGATCAAGGCGACTTGCATATCGGCTCCGAAGCGACCGGTCTGCACGGCGACGCCGCGGCCCCGCAGCCGCGCCACAAACGACTCGTAGAGCGCTACAGCCTCGTCGCCACGCAGCGCCTCGACGAACGACGGCCGACGCCCCTTGCGCGTGTCGGCGTAGAGGGTGAACTGCGACACTGCCAGCACCGCGCCGCCGACGTCTTCGAGCGACCGATCGAAGCGCCCGGCTTCGTCGGGAAAGATTCGCAGGGCGGCGATTTTGTCGGCGAGCCAGTCGGCATCAGCCTCGCGGTCACCGGTCCGCACACCGACAAGAACCAGCAAGCCCCGTTCGATGTGGGCGATGCGCGTGCCGTCGACGGTGACGCTCGCGCTCTGGACACGCTGCACGACGGCCTTCATTTGACCACCGGATCAGCCACCGATTTGACAGCGGTGGCGGTGCTCGGGAGTATGCGACCCCGATTCATCGGAACACCTCGCAATGCAGCGGAAACACATCGGAGTGACTATGCGACACGCCCGGCACGGGTCAAAGGCCGAGGTGGCGCGGTGAAGGCGTACATCACCGCGTCGTTTGCGTCGTACGGCCTGGAGGCACTCGGCCGGCACATGGAGATCGTGCACGAGGACTGGCGGCAGACCAAGCACATCTACCTCGACGCCGGCGCCCTCGCGCAGCGGATCAACGCGATCGGCGCGGACGTCTTGATCGTCGAGGCCGACTTCGTGCTCGACGAGGCGATCGCCCAGACACGGCTGCAGTTGATCGGCAGTTGTCGCGGCGACCCCAACAACGTCGCCATCGCGCGTGCCACCGAGATGGGCATTCCGGTGCTCTACACTCCGGCGCGCAACGCCGATGCCGTCGCCGACCTGACCATCGGCTTCATGCTGGCGTTGCTGCGCAACATCTACACCGTGAATCAGGGGCTGAAGTCCGGCGCGCTGACCTTCCGCAGCATCGCCGACTATCTCACGGCCTACGAGCGTTACGGCGGCTTCGAGCTCGGTGGACGTGTCGTCGGCGTGGTCGGCTTCGGCGCGATCGGCCGTCGCGTCGTGCAGCGCTGTCGGGCCTTCGGTGCCCCGCTGCTCGTATACGACCCGTTCGTCGACCCCGCCGACGTCGCCGAAGCGGGCGCCGATGCAGTCGGCCTCGACGATCTGATGCGGCGTTCGGACATCGTCACCCTGCACTGCCCCGACGTGCCCGAGAATCGCGGCCTGATTTCCGCCGAGCGAATCGCCGCCATGAAGCCCGGCAGCTATTTCCTCAACCTGGCGCGTTCCGCGATCGTCGACGACGACGCGCTCTATGAGGCACTGCGCTCCGGTCACCTCGCGGGCGGTGCTCTCGACGTATTCGCACAGGAGCCGGTTCGGTCCGACAATCGCTTCGTCCAACTGCCAAACGTGCTGGTCGCACCGCATCTCGGTGGCGCCACCCGCGATGTCGTCGATCACCAGACCAGAATGATGGTCGAAGACGTCGTGGCCTGGCTCGAGGGTCGACGGCCGCGATACGTGGCCAACCCGCAGGTCCTCGCCAGGTAGCGCCGTGCCCGTCGTTCTCGTTCTCGACGCCGGGACGGGCGGCGCCAAGTGTGTGGCCATCGACGAGAGCGGTCGCGTGCGAGGCCGCGCCTCGCGGCGTTGGATGTATCAGGTCGTCGCCAACGCCGAGGTGCCGATGGTGAAGGAATACGCCTTCGACCCCGACGAGTTCTGGACCATCCTCGGCGATTGCGCGCGCGCCGCGCTGCGCGCGACCGACGGCGAGGATGTGGTCGGCGTCGTCGCCAGCAGCCAGCGGGAGGGGTGCGTCTTCCTCGACGATGCCGGACGCGAGATCTACGCCGGGCCGAACCTCGACAGCCGCGGATTCATGGAGGGGTTCGAAGTCCTCGAGAAGCTCGGTGCGCAGCGGCTCTACGAGATTACCGGACACACCGCGCCGTTCATCTTCGCAATCGCCCGCTATCTCTGGTTTTGCCGCCACGACCGGCGTCGCATCGCGCGGCTGCTGATGATCAACGACTGGATGATCTATCGCGCCTGCGGCGTGGCGATGGCGGAGCCGTCGAACGCCTCCGAATCGATGCTGTTCGACTTTCGCCAGCGGCGCTGGTCGGACGAAATTCTCGATCTCTTTGCAGTCGATCGCTCCATTCTTCCGCAGGTCGGCGCCGCCGGCGACCAGGTCGGCGCGATCGGTGCCGCGGGTGGGGCGCATCTCGGCGTGCCGCCGGGCACCCCTGTCTATCTCGGCGGCGCCGACACCCAGTGCGGCCTGCTCGGCGTCGCCGCCGTCGACCCCGGTGACGTCGCGGTGACTCTGGGGACCACTAGCCCGGTTCAAATGGTCCTCGGCGAGCCGGTTCTCGATCCGGCGGCCAATCTCTGGGCGGGGTGTCACGTCGTGCCCGATCGCTGGGTGTTGGAGTCGAACGCCGGCAGCACCGGTGACGCATACGAATGGCTGCTCGACCTCGTTCTCGGCGAAGCCGCCGGCGAGCGCTACGAGCGCGCCGAAGAGCTGGCCCAGGCCTCGGCCGCCGCGGCGGTCTTCTCCTTCGCCGGGCCGCGCATCTTCGACATCACCAAGGTCCGGCCCGATCTACCCGGTGCCGTCTTGTTCCCCTTCCCCTCCTTGCAGCTTCGCCCCGACGCCGGCCAGCTCATCCGCTCGGTGCTCGAGAGCATCGCCTATGCAGTGCGCGGCAACCTCGAGCAACTGCGGGTCGCCACCGGCGCGACACCGACTCGATTGAAAATCGGCGGCGGCATGTCGCGCAGCACACTTCTCGCGCAGCTCATCGCCGACACCACCGCACTTCCGATCGAACGCGCCGAGGTCGCCGAGAGCACGGCGCTGGGCTGCGCGGCTCTGGTGTTGGGAGCCGCCGGCTTCTATTCCGACGCCGCCGAGGCAGCCCGCGTCATGGGCCATCACTCGATCGTCGATCCGCAGGCGACGGCTCGGGCCGGCGCCGCTTACGAACGCTGGCGCCGACTCTACGAAGCACTCGAGGGCATGTCGGTCTGAGGTCAGACCAACGAGAAGGGGCGGTGCCCTGTCGGACACCGCCCCTTCGTTCCTCAGTTTCGGATTGGCTGCCTACTCGGCGAAAGCGAACCTGACCGACGTCACGTTGTCGCCGATGGTGGCCGCGTCGATCGACGGGAATGCCACGGCGAAGGCCCCGCCACCGAGGCCGCCGGTCGGGTTCGAGGCCAGCAAGCTGCAAGTGAACGGAGCGCCGACCGAGGACGTCTGGCACGGCAGACTGCCGCAACGCAGACCGCAGATCATGCTGTCGTCGGCCGCAGTCAGGCAGGTTTCGGAAATGCCACAGACCGTCTCGGTGCAGTCCGTGTTGTCGTCACAGGGCGTTCCGGAACCCTCGGTGATGGTCGTGTTGGCGCGATTGCCGGCGTTGTAGACAATAGCCGCCGCCGAGCCGGTGGTCGTCGGGTTGTTCTCGGGCACGCCCTTGTCGAGGTCGTCATCCGTGCACGGTACACAGTCCGGGCCGTAGTCTGCGTACGGACACGGGTCCATACCCGCGACGTCCATGTTGCACTCGCCGCGATCGCTCAACAGGCCGATCGCGGTGTTCTGGAAAATGATCGCCGCCCCGGCCGCCTGGCTGCCCGAGAAGGTCAGGTTGCGCGGGCTGTTGCAGACGCCCGCGTGTCGGTTCTCCGTCGGCTCGTTGCACTCCGCGTCTTCCTGCTCGCGGCACGAGCGCGAGACGACGCCGGGGACGATTTCGAACTCGGCTTCACAATTCGGATCGGGATCGTGTGAACACTCGGCGTTGGGCACGAAGGTACCGAGCGGGTCGGTATGGTGATCCTGCGTACTGATGTAGTCGAGGTCCTCGAGCTGGCCGCCGCCGCATGAGATGAGTCCGGTCGAGGAGTTGCCGGCGCCGAAGGCGGGCACCTCGATGCCGCGTACGCAGGCGCACACCAGGCCAAGGACCGAGGCCGGATCGATGACGATGTTCGGCGCCTTCGCGATGATCGGGTAGTCGCCGGCGCGGAAGGTGGTCTCGCCATTCGTATCGATCGTGTCATCGCTGCGCGCGACACCGGCCTGGAAGGTCTGCGAACCGGTGAGCGGAACCGGCACCGCGAACGACAGGGTCTGCACGACCGCGCCCGTCCCCGGGCCGTAGTCGGCGGTGCGGATCGTCTCCAGAGTGCAGTTCGCCGCGCAAGAGCCATCGCCGGCCGCCTGGCCGCCGACCACCGTGCAACGGCCGCCGGTGCAGTCGCCCGGACCGGTGCAGGGATCGAGAGCGTTGTCGCCGCCGACGCAGATACCGCCGATATCGCACTGCTCGGGAGCGACGCAGTCGCCGTCGCCGCAGACGACTGCTTCGCCGCCTTCGGCCGGCCTACATACCGGTTCTACCGTGGGAGTGCCGTCGGGTGGCGTCGTCGGGGGAACCGGTGTCGCGGTGACAGGCGGCGCCGTGCCGCTAGTCGGCGTCGGGACCACCTCTTCGATGATGTTGGTGATGTCGTCTCCGCAGCCGACGACGCCGAATGTAGCTGCGGCCAGCAAGATGGCGATGAATCGCAACTTCATGGATCCCCCTTCCCTTCCCTCGCGTTGGAGTGTGGGCCCAGAGCCCGGGCTCTCCCCCAGGCCGAGTGCGCCGACATATTGAGTAAAACGAAGTCCGATAGTCAAGCGAACGAAGCGCTCCGCGACTCGCCGCAGCAGTGAAAACTCAAGCCCTCGCCGCGAACATCACCGCCGCCAGCGCGACGAGCGTCGCCAGGATCAGCGTGAGTAGCGCGCCGACCGGCGGGCGCTTTGCGTTCTCGTCGTACCAACCTTTCTGCTCGTCGTCGCCGAACGACGTCGGGTCCTTCGCCCAGCTCACGACTGCGGTCCGCCAGGCGCCGATGCAGTTGCCGAGCCAGTTGGCGACGCCATCGAGCCGCACCGATGCACCAGTTGCCAGCCAACGCGACGGGCGGCGGTAGATCTCGTCGAAGTCGAGCGTACGCCCCGCGTGGGGAGTCAGCCGGACGAGCGCCTGCCAGAACACGATGCCGCAGAAAGCCATCGCCAGAAGGACTTCGAAGACGTGGTACTCCGTGAACGGGTCATAACTGACGGGTTGCAACGGCAGGAGATCGTAGAGGGCGCGAGGATAGACTCCCGTGACTACGCAGAGCAGCGCCAGGATCGCCATGGCGACCAGCATCGACGGCGGTGCCTCATCTCCGTCGACAGCAGGCTCTGCCGCGTTCCACCAGGCGAAGAACGGCAGCTTCAAGCCGACCGACAGAAACGTCCCCACCGAGGCGAGATTCAGGAGCAATACGACTCCCGCCAAGTGCGCGTCGGCAGCACCGCTCAACACCAGTGACTTCGAGACGAAGCCATTGAGGAGCGGCAGCCCCGAGATCGCCAGACCGCCAACCATGTAGAGGAGCAACGTCAGAGGCATCGTGGCGCGGATGCCTCCGAGCTCGCTGAGTCGTCGCCGGCCTGTGCGGTAGATCACGGCGCCGACCGCCATGAAGAGCAACGTCTTGTAGAGAAGGTTACAGACGGCGTGCGCGACCGCGCCGTTGAGTGCCAGCGCCGAACCGATTCCAATACCGCAGACCATGTAACCGACCTGCGACACGATGTGGTACGAGAGGAGCCGCCGCATGTCGTCTTCCATGGTCGCGAAGACGACGCCGTACAGCGCCATGCCGGCACCTGCCCAAATCAGCAGCTCCTCACCCGCGAAACCGCGCGCCAGACAGTAGACGGCCGCTTTGGTCGTAAAGGCACTGAGGAATACGCTGCCGGACACCGATGCCTCGGGATACGCGTCGGAAAGCCACGCATGCAACGGCGGCACGGCGGCATTGACGCAGAGCGCTGCGAGAATCGCATAGGTCGCCCATCCTCCGCTGGCGAGGCGCCCGAAACCGATCGCACCATCGTCGGCGAGAACGCCGGCGACTCCCAGCAGCATGACGCCGCCAGCCGCGAGGTGCATCAACAGGTAGCGCTGCCCGGCGGCGATCGCGGCGGCACTCTGCCCCTTGAATACAAGCACCGCCGAGGCCACGGCCATGATCTCCCACGCCACCAACATCGACAGCAGATCACCGGCGTATACCACCGCCATTGCACCCGAGGCGTACAGCAGCGCGGCGATCTGCTCGCCGCAGCGCTCGCGATACCAGCCATAGAGATTGGCGACGACCGCAGCCAGGGCGAAGGTCAGCGCAAAGATGCGGCTCAACCGATCGCAGCGCAGCAGCTCGACCTCGTAGCCGAGAAACGACAGCGACCACCATGCGCCCTCCGGCAGAACGAACGCGAGATAGAGCGACGCGAGGGGCGCGGCCACGCACGCAAGGCGCCGGCCGTTCGCCGGCAGCGTCGGCAGCAGCAACGCCGCAACCAGCATCGGCAGCACCGGCGACACCGCGTTCATACTTCTCCCTCGGTGTGCGGGGCTGCCTGATCGTCGCGGCGAAGGAGTGGAGCCAGGATCGATTTGGCGAGGATGATCAGCACCCAGGCACCGCCGTAGCCGATTGCGGCTCCGTACGCAGGGATCGTCTCCCACCACATATGAGGGTGCGGGTTGCGCCCAAACAGCGCCCCCGCAACAACCAGCGCCCCGGCCGCCGACAACATGACCCACTTCCAGCTCACGGCAGCTCTCCGGCGATCGTCTGGGCGAGACTCCACGCCCCGGGTCCCGCATCCGGCCAGACGCCGAGCAACAGGGAGGCGAGAGCGGTCAGCAGCAACGGCACCAACATCGCCGGATGCGCTTCGCCGAACTCCGTGAAGTCGTCGGAAGCACGGAAGAAGGCGGTGTACACGATCGGGAAGAGATAGGCGATGTTCAGCACGCCGCTGATCACGAGGATCAGCACCAAGCCGGTGTGATCCGCTTCCAGGCCGCCCATGCAGAGATACCACTTGCTGATGAACCCATTGAACGGCGGCACACCCGCCAGGCCGAGGGTGCCGATCGCAAAGGCTCCCATGGTGAGCGGCATGCGCCGTCCGATGCCTGCCAATTGACTGACGCGATCGCGACCCGTGGTCACGTAGATCGCACCCGCGCAAAAGAAGAGCGTGATCTTGAGCAGAGCGTGGTTGACGAGGTGAAGCACGGCCCCGGCCGTCGCCGTGGTGGTGAGCAGCGCGGCGCCCAGCACGATGTACGACAGGTGACTGACCGTCGAAAAAGCCAGCCGCCGTTTGAGATCGTCCTGCGAGAGCGCCACTACCGATCCGAACAGGACGGTCGTCCCCGCCAGATAGGCCAGCGCCTCGGCGACGCCGAGCCCGGCGAGGGCCGCGCCTCCGAACACGAACCCGATCGTGCGGATACAACCGAACACGCCTGATTTCACCACCGCCACTGCGTGCAGCAGCGCGCTCACCGGCGTCGGCGCGACCATCGCGCTCGGCAACCAACCGTGCAACGGCAGCAGAGCTGCCTTGACCCCGAATCCGGCGATCAGCGCCGTGAAGACGAAGTAGCGAGTAGCAGCCGGCGCCTCTGCCAGGCCGGGAATCCCGCCGGCCTCGAACTCGAGTGTGCCGGTCACCGAGTAGAGCACGGCCATGCCGGCGAGCAGCGCGACTCCGGCGGCCATCGTGTAGGCGAGATACTTGCGGCTGGCGATCAGCGCCGGCTCGATCTCCTTGTGGGCGACCAGCGGATAGGTCGCCAGCGTCAACATCTCGTAAAACAGGTAGAGCGTAAGAAGGTTCGCGGCGAAGGCCACGCCCATGGTTGCCGCCAGGGCGGCTGCGAAACTCGCGTAGAACCGCGTCTGCGCGTGCTCGTCGAGGCCGCGCATGTAGCCGATCGAGTACACCGAGGTCACCACCCAGAGCACCGACGCGAGCACCGCGAAGAGGACTCCGAGCGCATCGCCGCGCAGCCGCAGCGCGACGCCCGGAATCAGCTCAGCAATCGTGATGTGCGCCGGACCCGAACTGCGCAGCTCCGCCAGCATCAGCGTCGTAACGACGACCAGGGCGACCGCTGCCGACACGCTGCACGCCTCGCGCAAGTTGGGCCAGCGTCCGGCGCGCAGGACCGCAACGGCAGCGACGGCCGGGATCGCGACCGCGGACAGCGGCAGAAGCGAATCGTTCACGGTGTCGCTCCCCTGGCGAGACCGGCTACCAGTGCCGAGGATTCGATCAGGCGCACGATGACCGTTTGATTGGCCAACCCGAGAGCGATCAGTGCCGCGGCGCCGGCGGCGATAGGAGCCAACATCGACACCGGCAGCTCCCACCCAGCGCGCAGCGGTTCATCCGCAGAGTGATCCTCTGCGCTGAAAAAGGCGGCCTCGAACAGTCGCAGAAAATACCACGCCGAGAGCAGCGTACTGGCGACGACCACGGCGAACAGATCCGGCCGATCCGCTTCGAGACAACCCATGATCAGATACCACTTCGCGGTGAAGCCGGCCGTCGGCGGCAGCCCGATCATCGAAAACGCCGCGATCACGAGCGCGGCTGCGCTGAGCGGCATCGAGCGCCCCAATCCTGCCAGAGATTTCACCGAGCGGCTGCCGAGCCGATACGTCATGCCTCCTACGATCAGAAAGAGGGTCGCCTTGGCGACGCCGTGCGCCACCATGTTGAAGACGGCGCCCGTAACCGCATCGCGATTGCCGATGCCGAGCCCCAGGGCGATGAAGCCGAGGTGGGCAATGCTGGAGTACGCGAGAAGCCGTTTGAGGTCGCGCTGAGCCACGGCCATCAGAGAGCCGACGACGATTCCGGCGCAGCCGAGAATCACGATGACATCGCCGATCGGAAGCAGCAGAGAGCGATGTGCCGGCTGGATGACGCCGTAGAGCACGCGCAACAGCGCCAGCGCACTGACCTTGGTCATCAGGCCGGCGATGAGAGCCGATGCAGCCGATGGTGCGTAGGTGTACGCGTCGGGAAGCCAGCCGTGCATCGGGAAGATCGCCATCTTCAGCCCGAGCCCGATGGCGAGAAAAACGACCGCCGCGACCAGCGCAGCGCTGGGTGCCACCTCCATCAGCGCTTGCGCGATGTCCGCTCCGTTCAACGATCCCGTCAGAGCGAACAGGTAGGCGACGCCGAGCAGATAGAAACTTGCTCCGACGGTGCCGATGAGCAGGTAGCGAAAGCTCGCGAGGGTGGCGACGCCGCCGCCGACGGCGACCAGGGTGTAGGCGGCGAGCGACCCGATCTCGAGGAACACGTACAAATTGAACAGGTCAGCGGTCACTGCCATTCCCTGCAGCGCCGCGACCAGCAACAGCGACATCGCGAAGAACGACGGCTCGTCGCGCGGAAGCTCAACCCGCAGGATCTGCGGCGAGTAGATGAAGACTGCCAGGGCTACACCGGCGATCAGCGCCGCGATGAGAGCCCCGATACCGTCAATGCGCACCGCGATTCCGAACGGCGGGCGCCAGCCGCCGTACGCGTACTCGATGACTCCACCGTCGCTGCACGCGATCAGGGCGCCGAGCGCCGCCGCCAGATTGATGCCGCTCGTGATCACCGTCAGCGCGTGCGCACGCCGTGTCGCGCCTATCGACGTCGCGGCAATCAACAGCGCTCCGGTGAGAGGTACCACCACCAGCCCCACCGGAATCAGCGCCGCGTCCACGAACCCCTCACGGTGCGGCTGCAATTCCCCTGCTCGGACCGCATCAACGGCTTCGCTCGAGCAACTCGTCTTCTTCGAGAGTGCCGAAACGCCGGTGGATACGGATCAGCAACGCGAACGCGACCCCGGCGGTGGCTACCATGACGACGATCGCGGTGAGCATCAGTACGTGAGGCAGCGGGCTCATGTAGATCGCGCCGCTCCGCGACGCGTCGATGATCGGCACGGTTCCGCCGGGTTGTACGCTCATCGAAATGAACAAGAGAATGATCGCGGTCTGCATGATGTTGAGGCCGATCAACTGCTTCACCAGATTGCGCTTGGCGACGATTCCATAGAAGCCGATGACGATCAGCGCTGTCGTCATCCAGTATTCAAAGCGGGACGCGAACAAGTCGCTCACGTGCCCTCCGCCTTGGCGGAACGAACCGGCCGGCGCGCCGGCGCCAGATCATCGAAGATCGAGAGCATGACGCAGCACACCGCCACCGCCACGCCGACCTCGACCGCCTCGATGCCGAGAGCGCGAACCTCCGCAGCGTGCCCCTCCGGCACCGGCAGCGGAACGGCACCGTAATCGAGGAACGGCGCGCCCCACAGCAGGGGCAGATATCCGACGCCGGCGTAGATCAAGACACCGCACGCTCCGAGCCGCAGCGCGCTCAAGCCGGGCAAGTATCCGACACTGACACGGGGTCCGGCGGTCAAGCGAGTCAGAATGAGGCTCGCCGCCAGAATGGCGCCTCCCTGGAAGCCGCCGCCGGGGCTCGTGGCGCCATGGAATACGACGTAGAGGCCAAATACCTGAATGAACGGCACTAAAACCTTGACGACAGTGCGCACCGTGACGCTGTCGTAGGGCGGGATCGCGCGGCTTTTCATCAACCGCGCTCGCTCTCACGTCGGCCGAGCAGCAGATAGCAGGCGAGTCCGGCGGTGAACACGACCGTCGTCTCGCCGAAGGTGTCGAATCCACGGTAGTCGGCGAGAATCGCCGAAACGATATTCGGCGTCGCCGTGTCGGTCACGGCGTTCGCCACGTAGTACGGCTCGACGCGACGGCGAATGGGTGCATCGGCCGTGCGCAACGGCGGCAGCGATTGACTGGCAACCAGGAACAGCATCCCCAGTGCCGCAACGCAGAGAGCGCCAAGGGCCTTCAATCCTTCGAGCTCCGTGTCGTTCTGGCAATCGCCATCAAAAAGAACACCCCGGTCAGCCCGGCGCCGACCGACGCTTCCGTGAAGCCGACATCCACGGCGCCCATGTGAGCCATCAACAGCGCGGTGACGAAGCTATAGGCGCTCAACAGGAATACCGCCGCAAGCAGATCGCGAACGTGCAGGGCCGCGATCGCCATCACGATCAACGACGGAAATAGAAGCAAAGTGAATATGTCGAGCTCGGCGTTCATCGGGCCTTGCCCGTCGTCCAGGGGCGCACCCCGGCGGCCAGCGCAGCACGCGCGATGGCGTGCGTCGCTGCCGGATTGGCGATCAGAATGAAGATCGCGACCAGCAGCAGTTTCACCGACACGAGCGACCAACCCGTGCAACAGGCGACGCCGACCAGTGACAAGAACGCGCCGAGAGTGTCCGACTTGCCGATCGCGTGCATGCGCGTGAAGAAGTCGGGGAGGCGGTAGAATCCAATCGTCCCGGCGAGGAAGAAGAACGCCCCCAAAAGCATGAAGATGCCGCCGATCCAGATCATTCGCCCATCTCGTCCCAGGTGAAGTAGCGAGCAACCGCCAGCGTGAGCACGAAATTCAAGAGGCCATAGGTCAGCGCGATGTCGACGAAGGCATCCGGCCGCCCGAAGAGCAGCCCGAGGTAGGTCAACAACACGGTGGTCTTCGTGCCGATCACGCCGATGCCGATGATGCGGTCGAAGAGCCCCTGGCGTGCGAGTGTCAACCCGAGCGTGACGAGGATCGACGCGATCAACAACACCGACAGAATGGCAACCAGCGTCTCCACGGTCAGCCTACGTGCGATCGCAACGCCCGGAGCACGCGGTCTTCCATGTCGCGCACGGCGGGCGCCACGCCGTCGGGGTTCATGAGGGTGTGGACGACGAACTCCCGATTCTCCTCGTCGGCGGCGCGCACCGTGATCGTGCCCGGGGTCGCGGTGATCGAGTTGGCGAGCAGCGTGATCTCGATGTCTGTGCTGACTCGTGTCGGTACCCGAACCAAAGCCGGTTCGATCGGCAGCCGTGGATCAAACACGACACGGACGACTTCCAGATTGGCGTCGAAGATCGCCTTCAAGAGCCAAAATGAGTACGTGAAAACTCCGTCCCAGCGGACGTTCGCCAGATGCATCTCGGCGCCCTCGCCTGCTCCGATCGTCTGCATGCGGCGCCCGACCAATGCCACAGCGGCCGTGGCGATGACTCCGATACCCACGTGCTTCGCGTCGAACATTCCCGACAGCAACAGCCAGAAGATGAAAAGGATCAACCAGTGCAGAAACGGGGCCATGCGCAAACCTGGGGCGGGATCTAATCGGCGTCCGTTGTTCGGTCAAGGGAAACGGCGACAGCGAAATCGATGAATTCCGTGTCGACACTACACATCGCTGTCGCGCAATGCCGTCGCAAGATTCTCCGGCGTTGGCCATCAGCGCTCGGCTCCGCGGAAATGCCTCAACAGAATGGAAGCTGCGGCTCAGGGCCGACAGTTGGGATTGGCGAGAGCGTCCTGATGTGTCTTGCTCGGCCGGAACTCCTGTGGTAGCCGATCCAGGTTCGCGGGCCACGGCCCAGCGCAACGTGATCCTCGGTAGCTCAGTTGGTAGAGCGATCGGCTGTTAACCGATTGGTCGCTGGTTCGAGTCCGGCCCGAGGAGCCTATCCCGCTTCGGACAAACCCTCCGCGGCGACGCGAGCACGGGCCTCGCCGGCACTACCGGCGAGGCCCCCACTGCCGAACGTTCGGCTCACCGGCCAGCGCCGTGAGCAAACCGCGATCACAATCGACGAACCATTCGGATGAGGACGATCAGTCCTCGGCGCCGCGATCCTCACCGAACAACCCGCCGTTGCGCGCGCCGCGCGCATTGGGCCGGCTGCGCGGCAGGAGCGCACCCGACACTGCCTGTTCATCCAACCGGCGCATCGCCAACCGCACGGCCTTGGGCTCCAGTCCGAGGGTCTCGCAGACGACGGTAAACGAGAAGACGGAGGGCGGATGACGGCCGAACATCCAACTCTCCGCCTCTTCGCGAGCGCGCGCGTCCTTGCTGAGGAACGTCCGAATGGCGTCCTCGAGAATCGCCAACATCAGCGCTTTAGGGCCGGAATACGGCTCAGCGCGCCATTCCGCGCTAGCGGCTCCGACCAACGCATCGAGGCCTCCCCTGGCCCCGCCACGGTCTCTAGCCATCCCCCTTTGTTCCCCCCGGAAATGTGAATCAAGATTTCTTCGACGAGTGTCCCCTTCCGAGAGATGTTTCTCCAGAGTTTTTTTTGGCCGACGGAACCCTAGAGTTCAGGGGGCGCCCGCGTCCCGAGCCAGTTGGGTCGGGCACCGCACCCGGAAACCGGTGGTTCGGGGGAAGAGAGAGAGGCGGCGAGCGGATTCGAACCGCTGAGTGGAGGTTTTGCAGACCTCTCCCTTAACCACTTGGGTACGCCGCCAGCGCCTTGGCGCCTAGCGCTCTTCGCGCGAAGTTGCTGCTAACACGCGCCCGCGGCGAGGCGCAAGCGGGCTCATGGACCCGAACAAGGCCAGCGGGGGTGAAGCCAATGCCTGCTCAGCGCTTCTTCTTCACCCGGCCGCGTACGGAGTTGCCCGAGCTCGTCGAGTAGCGCCCCAATCCCTCGTTGAGGAGCGCCACGACGACTTCTCCCTTGCCCGCATTGAGCAGATCGACGACGTCGTCGATGCGATCAATCAGATCGACGGGGACACGGACCGATAGGAGCTTCATCGGCACCACTTCGCTGCGCTGCTTGAGATCCTCGAGTTTCAAATCACGCTTCATGGCAGATCCTTTCGCTAGGGTCACTGATCCTGCCTTACAGGATTGCGACATGTGTCCGCAAGCGACCTGACACGGCCTGTAGGCGAAGATGCTTGGGCGGCAGCTGACGTACGGTCAGCTGCCGCAGCCTAAAGGATTACTTGCCGGCGCAGCCCCTGGCTCGAGTGCGCTTTCAAATGTCGCTCAAGCAACGCGACGCATCGATCCGCGGGCCGCGAGAGCGATCGAATCCCACGCGTCCGCAAACGGCGCGTAGCGTCCGCGGTACGTGCCGCGCCCGCTGTGCAGGGAAAACGTCTTGCCGCTCACCTGGCTCCAGGGAATGACGTAGACGCGATCTTTGCCCTCTTTCGGATCCATCGCCATGCAAACAAAGAAGTCGGTGTACCGCTCGTCGAGCCGGCCATGGTGATGAAAGTTGAAGTGCCAGGTCTCGTAGCGGTAGCGGTAGCTGCGACCCCCAACCGTTACCCGGTGCCGGCGCAGCCCCGGATAGGCGACGCGCAAAGTCACGCGGATCTGATCGTTGATCAACAAGTCGTAGCTGCTCGTGGTAGCACCTTCCGTTACCTCGAGACCCATGCCTCGCAAGCGTTTGGCCACATTGCCCATTGGTCGTTCGTGCTTGTCGATGCGATTGATTGCCTTGGCGCTTTTGCTAGCCATGCCGCATTTGACGCCGCCGCCGTGGTTTGCATTCGATCGACACGTCTCTGCGGGCTTCTTGGACCTCGTCGCGCCGGTACCAGACGGCTCCCAACCCCTCCCCACCGTCGAATCATCCAGCTCAGACATTGTGTTCCCCTTACTTGGAGTCGGGGGCCATTCCTCCTGGCTCCCGCAACTGGGGGGATGAGCAAACGCGACACTTTGCTGCAGTAGACAGGGGAATTTTGGCGCTCTCCTAGAAAGCACTCGAATTCAACCAGTTGCACGCCCCCCGGAGGGGGCGGGAAGGAATGGCGGCGGGCAGGATCGAACTGCCGACACCGGGGTTATGAGTCCCGTGCTCTACCAACTGAGCTACGCCGCCGTCGCACGCATTCGCCGCTCAGCGCGGCCGTCTTCAGCGCCAATCCGCCGGTGCGTGCCGGCCCCGTATCGCTCCCGGACTGCTAGAGCAAAAGCTCCGGTCGATCAAGCCAAGACCGCACCGCCGAGTTGATCGGCAATGCTTTCTTGCGTCACGTGCGACGAGAAACGCTGTACCTGCCACAGTCGAGCGGCCCGCAACTCGAGACAGCTCAGAGCCCCGCCGTACACCAGGCCGGTGTCGAGTCCGATGCGGTACGGCGCCACGATGTCGATTTCGCGCCGCGGCGTGTGCCCGTACAGCACGAACTTGTTGAACTGGTGCGGGGCATCGAAGAACTCCTCGCGGATCCACAACAGATCCTCGACGCTCTGCCGGCCGAGTGGCACTGAGGGCCGAACCCCGGCGTGCACGCAGAGCGACGCCCCGAAGTCGCGTTTGAGCTCGAGGCGATCGAAGAACGCGAGATGGGCTGCCGGCAGCAGTGCCGCCGCCTCCGGGTCCGGACGCGGCGCCAAGCCATAGCTGCGCAACGTCGTCCCGCCGCCGTTGTCCAGGTACGCATCGCCAAAATGCCCACCCCGACCGAGAAAGGACAGGAGCATGTCTTCGTGGTTGCCGCGTAGGAAAACGCACTCCGCCACGCCGCCATCGAGATCCAGCAACCGATCGACAACGTCGCGTGAGGCCGGCCCTCGGTCGACGTAGTCGCCGAGAAAGCACAGCGTGTCATCCTTTTCCGGTCGAATGGCGCGCAGTAACGCGTCGAGCTCGTCGGGACACCCGTGGATGTCGCCGATGACGAAGACTCGCCCTTCCGACCGGCTGCTCATGTCGGCACGCGCGACTCAGCCGGCGTCCTCGGCGCGCGCCAGCAAGCGAGCTACCAGATCGCGGTCGCCCACTGCCTCGAGGGCCGCGCCGTACGGGTCGACTTCGCCGCGTTCGACTCGCGCCAGCAGCGAACCGAACCGATCGTCTCCCATGGCGCGCTGGATGCGCCGGCTGAGCTCGTCGCGCAAGACGGAAACGAATTCGTTGTGCCGCCCGATTGCGTCGCGCTTCTGCCCAACTCCGCTCGACGACAGGTAGGTCCGATGCGCATCGAGCGCCTTCAACAGCTCGGCGACCCCCTTGCCGCCGGTAGCCACCGTCATCAGGACGGGCACTTCCCAGCCGTCGGCCGGCCGCAGATGAAGCATCTGCTCGAGCTCGACCCGCATCTTCTCGGCGCCATCGCGATCCGCCTTGTTGACCACGAAGATGTCGGCGATCTCGAGCAGGCCGGCCTTCATCGCCTGCACGGTGTCGCCGGCCTCGGGGACCAGCACCACCGCCACCGTGTCTGCGAGTCGCATGATGTCGAGCTCGCTCTGACCGACGCCGACCGTCTCCACGATGACCACATCTTTGCCAGCCGCTTCGAGCAGCCGGGCAATGTCGCGAGACGCCCGAGCCAGGCCGCCGACGTTGCCGCGCGCACTCAGCGAGCGGATGAAGACACCCTCGTCGAGAAAGTGGCTCTGCATGCGAATCCGGTCGCCCAGAACCGCGCCGCCGGAAAAGGGACTCGACGGGTCGACGGCTACGATTCCCACGCTGCGGCCGGACCGCCGCAACTCACCCGTCAGGGCGTCGAGCAACGTCGATTTGCCCGCCCCGGGCGGCCCCGTGATGCCGATCACGGCCGCCGCACCGCGACCGTGCACGGCGCTCATGATCTCGGCCGTCTCCGCTTCGCGGTTCTCTACGATCGTCATCAGTCGGGCCAGTGAACGGCGGTCGCCTCGTTCCATCTTGTCCAGTAGATCGCGTGTCGTTTCCCGCATCGATGCCGGCTCTCCGCCCCTCCTGATTGCGACCGGTATCCGCCCGGCCTCGCCGCAGCTTAGCTGCGATCCCACGGCCACGCCACGACCCGCGCCGCTGCAGCCGGTCCGGACGGATCAGCCGTCTCGTGGATCGCTTGCCCTGCCATCAGACCGCTGCTAGCCCAAAAACACTGATGAATGCGTCGCGTTTCTGGAGCCACCCCCTGCTGCCCATCGGCCTGTGTCTCCTCGCCCTCGGGATTGGCAACTGGGTAGTCAGCCGGGGCAAGGTGATCGAGTACTCGCAGCGCCTCGCCGCCTCCCGTGCCGTCGATCCCGGCGACTTGTCGGGTCTGACGCGGCTCGATTCCCGCACCAACGCCAGCCTCTTGCGACGCCTGCACCGCGTGCCCGCCGGGCAGGAGATGGCCGCCGCGAAGCGCGACTTCTATGCGCTCGTCAACAACGGCGGGCGGGTGCTCGCCATTTGCGGCTTTGGACTGTTCACCGTCGGGGCGATCCGCTTTCTGGGCGATCGCCGCGAGGCTTAGTCGCCCGCCGATCGAACCGCCGCTACGGCGCCGCCCCATCGATGGACATCCTGTTTCCGCGCACGTTTCTACTCGTCTTTGCGCAGCTCTCGGTCGGCGGGCTGTTCTGTCTCAGCATTCCGCCGTTCCACGACATGGATCGAGGCTACTACAAGTCGTCCGCGTTCGTCTTCGCGGCGATCGGCACCCTGGCAGCGCTCGGTCACTTTCTCCTCTGGCTCCGACCCAGTTCCGCCGCCGGCGGCCTCGGCGGTGTCGAAGTCGCTCTGTGGTGCCTGTACAGCGTCCTCGCCGGGGCCTACCTCGCATCCCTGTGGTACGAGTACGTCATCATCCGCGCGCGACTCTTCTCGGCGGCGTGGCTAAGCGGCTTCGTCGCGCTGACGGCGAGCGCGACATCGTTTGCATCGGCCAGCACGGTCCCGCTCGCCTATCTGGTCTATCCCCTCAGCTTTGCGGTCGCGGCGCTCGTTCTCGGCACCGCCGGTTCCGGCATGCTGCTCGGACACTGGTATCTCATCGACCGCGATCTCTCCCTGGCGCCGCTGTGGCGAGTCCTGCGCTTCTACGGCGCCTGTCTCGCCCTGCAGCTCCTATTGTTGATCGGCGCCGCGGCCATCGCGGCGTGGAGCGACTCTGGTCTGCTGTGGGACGACTATCGCTGGGTCTTCCTCGGACGCCTGGCGATCAGTCCGCTCGGCACCGCCGCTCTCGCGTTCATGATCTGGCGCACCCTCTTGATCCCCCAGACCATGGCGGCAACCGGCCTATTCTACATCGCCGTCCTCGGCGCTACCGTCGGCGAGCTCGTCGGCCGGTACCTGCTCTTCCGCACCGGCCTGCCGGTTTGATCCGCCGCGCAGATCCGCTTGCAGGACGGTGACGCGCAGGCCGCTCGACGTCCAGCCGACGTCGAATCCGACGTGCATTCCCTCTTGCAGGTCGGAAAAGCGGCGCAACACGCCGCGCGACTCGACGAAGCGAAAGACGAAGGGGATTTCTCGGCCGGTCGATGAGCGCACCACGCCGGTCTCCGAACCGCGCCGCAACTGGATGATCTGTCCCTGGTAGTAGCGCGAGTCGCCGTCGGCCGCGCCGCCGCGCTCGTCGCCAGTCATTCGCGCCCGGCGGGCGCTGCGCTGAGAGGAGCGCCCGCCCCTCCGAGGCTGTCGAGCGACAGACCGTTGAAGGCGGCCGTACCGGCGGCGAGCTCGTCGAATACGCCGCTGGCGTCCTCGACCGCAGCCGTGCCCTCGCCGGCGACCAGGTCACCGAGAAGCCGCCACCCCTCGAGGCTGTTGCCGGCCGGCGCAATCGCCCTCCGCAGCCGCTGCACCCGTTGGCTGCGATTCACGAAGCTGCCGTCGGTCTCGGCAAACGCGGCGATGGGCAGAACCAGATCGGCGATCTCGACGCTCGGGCCGTAGTGCGTGTCGATGACGATGACGTGCTGCAGCTTGTCGCCGAGGCGGTCCATCTCCTCCGAGTTGCAGATTCTCGAAAGATCGGTCCGATACGTCAGCAACACGCTGATCTCGCCCTTCAGCGCCCGCTCGATCAACGCGCGCGCCGATCCTGGATCGAGACCCAGGGCTCGCAAGCCCGCCGTATTGGGGTTTTTGTCGGCGTCGATCAGAAAGTCGTCGCGGCTCGCGTCCGGCGGCGACCAGGAGTGACCGGCGATGCAACCACCCGGGCGCGATTCCAAAAGGCGCCGGAACAGATGGATCTCCTCGTTGGTGCTTTGCGCCGACACGATCCCAGCCACCGGGCCTTCGGCATCCTGCAGCGCGGCGGCGAATTCGGCCCGACACTGCTTCCAGTCGATCGGCTGCCACGCGCCGCGAGCGCGCTTCACCGGCTGGAGCAAGCGACCCTCGCCTTGAAAGCGCTTGTAGCTGAGGCGTCCTTCGTCGCACATCCAATAGGCGTTGACGTCGGGATTGTGGCGCGGACGGAAGCGGAAGATCTCGTTGCGGCGGTGATGCACGTCGATGTTGCAACCGGTGGCGCAGGTCGGGCAGACGGACGGCGCGGTGTCGAGGTACCAGACGCGCGCCCGGAACCGGAAATCCTTGTTCGTCAGCGCTCCGACCGGGCATATGTCGGCAACGTTGCCGGAGTACGGGTTGTCGAGGGCGATGCCTGGAAACACGTCGATCTCGCAGTGGTCACCGCGTTGAAAGACGCCCAGCTCACCGGTGCCGGTAACTTCGTCGAGGAAGCGCGTGCAGCGGGTGCACAGGATGCACCGCTCCTGGTCCAGCATGATGAGAGGACCGATGTCGATCGCCTTGCCCTTCTGAACCTTGGACTGCAGCGGGACCCGACTCTCCTGTCGGTCGTGGTCCATGTAGTAGTCTTGCAGCTTGCACTCCCCGGCCTGGTCGCAGATCGGACAATCGACCGGATGGTTGACGAGCAAAAACTCGAGCACGGCTTCGCGCGCTCGCAAGACCTTGTCGGACTTGGTCCGCACCACCATGCCGTCCGTCGCCCGCGTGTTGCAGGCGATCTGCAGCTTCGGCATCTTCTCGATCTCGACCAGACACATGCGGCAGTTGCCGGCCACGGTGAGACCCGGGTGATAGCAGTAGTGCGGCACTTCGGTGCCGAGCGCCGCGGCTGCCTGGATCAAGTTCGTTCCGTCCGGAACGGTGACCTGCTGTCCGTCGATCTCCAGTGTCGGCATGGATCTACGCGCTGGCCCGCACGGCCGATGCCGCGGCGAGCTTCTGCGGGCATCCGCCCATTCGCAGGTGCTCCTCGAACTCGGCTCGGAACTTGGTGACGAAGCTCTTCGTCGGCATTGCCGCCGCATCCGCCAGAACACAGACGGTGTTTCCCATCATGTTCTCCGCAACCTGTAGCAACAGGTCGAGATCGCGCTCGGTCGCACCACCGTCCTCGAGACCGATGAGCAGCCTCTCCAGCCAGCCAGTGCCTTCGCGGCACGGTGTGCACTGCCCACACGACTCGTGGTGATAGAAGCGCGCGATGATGCGAAGCGCTCGCACCATGCAAGTATCTTCGTCCATGACGATGATGCCGCAGGAACCCATCAGTGAACCCGCCGCTGCGACAGCGTCGAAGTCCATGTTGATGTCGATCTCGTCTGCGGTGAGAACCGGCACCGACGAGCCGCCCGGAATGACGGCCTTCACCTTCTTGCCGCCGCGAATGCCGCCGCCGTGCTCATAGATGATCTCGCGCAGCGAAGTACCCATCGGCAGTTCGAAGACACCGGGTCGCTCGACGTGGCCACTCAGACAATAGAGCTTGGGTCCGGGGCTCTTCTCCGGCCCGATCGCTTTGAACCAGGCCGGCCCGCGCTCCATGATCGGCCGCACGCAGCAGAGCGTTTCGACGTTGTTGACGATGGTCGGCGAACCGAACACCCCGTACACGGCCGGGAACGGCGGCTTGACTCGCGGGTAGGCGCGCTTGCCCTCCAGCGATTCGATCAGTCCGGTCTCCTCGCCGCAGATATAGGCGCCGGCGCCGCGGTGCACGACGATGTCGAGATCGAAGCCGCTGCCGTAGATGTTGCTGCCCAGGTGACCGGCCGCTACCGCCTCGCGCACCGCCTCCTCGAGCACTTTGGCGCCGTGCGCGAACTCGCCGCGGATGTAGATGTACGCTTTGTGACTCTGGATCGCGAAGGCGGCGATCAGCGTGCTCTCCAGCAGCAAGTGCGGATTGTGCTCGATGATTTGCCGATCCTTGAACGTGCCCGGCTCACTCTCGTCGGCATTGACCAACAAATAGCGCGGCTTCGGGTTGTCCTTCGGGAGAAAACCCCACTTCATGCCGGTCGGAAAGCCGGCGCCACCGCGGCCGCGCAGACCCGAGAGCTTGACCTCTTCGATCACCTGCTCGGGCTGCAACTCGCTCAGCACGCGCCTCGCGGTCGCGTAACCGCCATCCTCGACGTACTTGTCCAGGCGACGAAGGCCCGCCACATCCTCGTGGCGCAACAGGATCTTCTCGGACATGGGCCGCGCGGGCTAGGCTCAGACGGGCTCGGAGACTTCGGCCGCGAGCTTCTGCTTCTGGCCTTGGATTTTGCGCTGCAAAGCCATCAGTCCGTCGAGGACGGATTCCGGTCGCGGCGGACACCCGGGCACGTAGACGTCGACGGGAATGATGCGATCGATTCCCGGAACGGTCGTGTAGTTGTCGTAGAATCCGCCGGTCGACGCGCACGCGCCAAACGACATGACCCACTTCGGCTCGGCCATCTGCTCGTACACGCGCTTGAGAATCGGTGCCTGTCGGCACGTGACCGTGCCAATCACCATCAGGAGATCGGCCTGGCGCGGCGTGAACCGAGGCAGCAGGGCGCCAAAGCGGTCGATGTCGTACGGTGACATCGACAGCGACATGAACTCCATCGCACAACAAGCGGTCGCGAACGGATATGGAAACAGCGAATACTTGCGCGCCCAGCCGACCGCCTTGTCCACGGTGGTGAGGATCACGCTGTCTTCCAGGAGCGCCTCACCGCCCTCGGTCTTGGAGATACTTCTGAGCTCCATCGTTCGCCAACTGTAGAGGGTTCCTGCTTATTCGCAAGCCACCGGGTAGTCAACGCGGCCGGGCAATCACCACGAGTGCGCAAGCCCTTGGTGGCGTGGCAATTGCCTTCGGGTCGCGATACATCCCGACGTCACGCGGCGCGGAGCCAACATGACCTATCCCTGGATCCACGTGATTTCCCTACTCTTGTACGCCGCCGCGACCTTCGCGATCGCGGTGTACTACATCCCGCGGGCACGCGCCGAACCCGACCCGGGCCGGCGCATGGCGCGCGCCGCCAAGGCTATGAAGGTGTACGATCCGTTCAGCATCGCCGTGCTGGGAGTGATGATCATGAGCGGCGCGTTCGCCCTCACATCGATCAAGGATGCGCTACGCGAGAAGTTCTTCGTCGTCATGGGCACCATGCTGTTCTGGAAGCTGCTGGTGACGTTTGCCCTGATCATCGTTGCATCCTACCTAGCCTTCGGACTCGGCAATCGGCTGGTCGGCAAAGTCGAGATCGGCGAGGCGCCCGATGCCGCCTGGGTTGCTTCGGTACTGACCCGCATTCAGGTCGTGGCGAGTCTCGTGTTGGTGCTGTGCTCGCTCATCGTCTGGATCGCGGTCTCGATGTAGACGCGCAGATCGAGGTGCCCAATGGAGCTGTTTCGCGATGTAGGGGCGCTGTCGGCATTCGCCGACGGCAAAATGAAAAAGAACAACGTGTTCCAGACGGAGCGCATGTTCTGCGACGTCTACTGCCTGGAGCCCGGGCAATCGCAGGACGCGCACGTCCACGCAGGCTCCGACAAAGTGTACTACGTACTCGAGGGGCGAGCCGAAATCCGCATCGGCGCCGACTCGCGTTCACTACCGGCCGGCAGCGCCGCCCTGGCGGTTGGTGGGGAAGCGCACGGCGTCGCCAATCCCGGACCGGGCCGATTGCGCTTGCTCGTGTTCATGGCGCCCCTGCCCTGAGGGATCTCTCGACAGGCGCTATACCGCCGCAGGGGCGAGGCGCATGACGCGCCAGTAGTAGACTCCAGCCGACCAGAAGCCGAGCGCGGCGGACACCCAGAGAAAGCACGTCCCCGCCGATTGGAAGTCGACGCCGGCAAACGGGTAATGCAGCAGCAGTCCGTGCAGGGCAAACATCTGATAGATCGTCTTGTACTTGCCCAGCTGGTCGGCTTCGATGACGACACCGCGCTGCAATGCGACGATGCGCAGCGCGGTCACTGCCAGCTCGCGACCGGCAATCGCCGCGACCAGCCACGCCGGCACGCGCGGGTCTTCCATGGCCGCGAGCATGATCAGAGCCGAAACGACCAGCAGTTTGTCCGCGAGCGGATCGAGGAACTTCCCCACGTCGGTCCCGAGTCCGTGCCGGCGCGCCAGGTAGCCATCGAAGAAGTCGCTCAAGCACGCGACGAAGAACGTCAGGCCGGCGAGCAGAGATGATCGCGGCGTGTCTTCGACCAGCAGATAGATCAGCAGCGGGACGAGCGCGATCCGAAATCCGGTGATGAGGTTGGCCGCGTTCAGCGGCGACGCCGCCAGCGGCCGCGCGGCAGCCACCGGGCAATCCTCAGAAGTGCGCGCGGTAGTGCCGCTGGTAACTGGTGACGCGCTGAATGTATTCGACCGTCTCTTTGTACGGAGGCACGCCGCCGTATTTCTCGACCGCCCCGTGACCCGCGTTGTAGGCTGCAAGAGCCAGCCGGACGTTGCCCCGATACTTGTCGAGCAACATCCGCAAGTGCTTCACTCCACCCTCGATGTTCTGCGAGGGGTCGAACGCGTGCCACACCTTGTGCATGCGCGCCGTCGCCGGCATCAACTGCATCAAGCCGAGTGCCCCTTTCGGGGAGCGGGCCGTCGGAACGAAGCCGGACTCTGCACGGATGACCGCCTTCACCAATGCCGGGTCGACGCCGCGCCTGCCTGCCACATCGTTGATAATCGAATCGAACGACGAATGGTGCGGTCGATCGACGACGCGCATCGGCGCGCCCGAACCGAATCCGAATTGCCTGGGGTAGCGTTTGTAACCCGCTTTGGCCGGTGCGTTGCTAAAGTGAACCGAGCCGTCGGGCGCGCGGTACATGAAGATTTCCGCATTCACCACCGCCGGCAAAGTCAGCGCCGCCAGAACACCCAACCCAACCAGTACCGAACGCATCGCCGGGGAGGATACGTTCAACCGGTAGCCCGGTCAATCGAGAATTTTGCCATCCGCCGCGCGAGCCCCAACGGAGCGTTGCCCTCCTTGCTCGGCCGGATCGAGGGCGCTAAAGCCCCAGCCAATGGAAGCCGACTGTTTGGTCATCGGCGGCGGTCTGGCGGGCCTTTCCTTCGCTCTGCGCGTCGCCCGTTCCGGCGCAACCGTCATCGTGCTCAACAAGGATCGGCTTCCGGAGAGTGCCACGGCGTATGCGCAAGGTGGCATCGCCTCGGTGTGGAGCGCCGACGATTCGTTCGCCTCGCACGTCGAAGACACGATTCGCGCGGGCGCAGGTCTCTGCAAACCGTCGACCGTCGAGCTGGTGGTACGCGAGGGTCCCGACCGGATCCGCGATCTAATCGAGATGGGAACCCGCTTCTCGCGCGACGAGGAAGGCGGCGAGGACTACGACCTCGGCATGGAAGGCGGTCACCGACATCGGCGCATCCTGCACGCATCCGACGCCACCGGGTCCGAGATCATGCGAGCCCTGACCGATGCGGTGCGCAACGAACCGCGGATCCGCGTCCTCGAGCACCACATGGCGATCGACCTCATTACCCAGCGCAAACTCGACCCGCTCACCGGCGAGGACGATTGCTGGGGCGCTTACGTGTTCGATCGGCAGGCGAACCGCGTCACCACGATCGCTGCACGCGCCACGCTGTTGGCGGCGGGGGGCGCAGGCAAGGTGTACCTCTACACATCGAATCCCGACATCGCGAGTGGCGACGGCATTGCGATGGCGTATCGGGCGGGCGCGCCGATCGCCAACATGGAGTTCATCCAGTTCCACCCGACCTGCCTCTATCACCCGCACGCCAAGTCGTTTCTGGTCAGTGAGGCACTGCGCGGCGAGGGCGCGATTTTGCGGCGTCCGGACGGGGCGCCGTTCATGCACGCATATCATCCCGACGCCGAGCTGGCGCCGCGCGATGTCGTCGCGCGCGCGATCGACAGTGAGATGAAGATGCACGGCTACGAGAACGTGTTGCTCGACATCTCCCACCGCGACGCCGACTTCCTGCGACGCCGCTTCCCCACCATCTACGAGCGCTGCCTCGGCTTCGGCATCGACATCGCCACCACGCCGATCCCGGTCGTCCCAGCCGCCCACTACTGCTGCGGCGGGGTCATGACCGATCTCGACGGCGCAACGCCGATCCGCCGCCTCTACGCAGCCGGCGAAGTCAGCATGACGGGGCTACACGGCGCCAATCGGCTCGCGTCGAATTCGCTGCTCGAGGCGATCGTCTTCGGCACCCGTGCCGCCAATCACGCTGTTCGGTTGATCGCCGAGCGGGCCGCGGTGCCCCCGCCGCTGCCGCCGTGGAACCCGGGCCAGGCGGTCGACAGCGACGAATCGGTCGTCGTGACCCAGACGTGGGAAGAGATTCGCCGCTTCATGTGGAACTACGTCGGCATCGTCCGCTCGAATCGCCGACTGGCGCGCGCCCACCAGCGCATCAGCGCGCTGCGCGAGGAAATCCGTCAGTACTACTGGGATTTCACCGTGACGGGCGACCTGATCGAGCTGCGCAACCTCGCCGTCGTCGCCGAGCTCATCATCTGCTCGGCCATCAAGCGCCGCGAGAGCCGCGGCCTCCACTACAACATCGACTATCCCGGAACCGCGCACGCTCCGGTCGACACGGTACTGCGACGCGCCGAGCCGTTTCATCTCGACGGTCAGTTCCTCGCCTCGCTGCAGAGGCGAGGCGCCCGTCCCGGCGGATCCTGAAGCCGCTCGGCGGCTCCGTCGTGTCTCAGCCCTGCTGCGCTTCGATGTAGGAGACGACGTCCTGAACGGTGCGGATCTTCTCGACCTGCTCGTCCGAGATCTCCATGTCGTACGCTTCCTCGAGCGCCATCACGAGCTCGACGATGTCGAGTGAATCAGCGCCGAGATCCTCGAGGAACGAGGCGTCGAGAGTGACGTCCCCCTCGCTCACGCCTAGTTGCTCGCAAACGATCTCCCTGACCTTCGCTTCAACGTCTGACGCCATCCCCTCGATCCTCCTCTTTTAGCGAGCTGCTGCGGCGAGCGGCGCCGGCGTCCCTCCGACGCCCGACACCTCGCTACCCGTCACTCTTCGACTTCCACGACCTGCCGCCCGCGATACAGTCCGCAGTGCGGGCAGGCGCGATGACGAAGCGTGCGCTCGCCGCAATCCGGACAAGCCGTCGTTTCCGTCGCCGTCAGCGAATCGTGGGCGCGGCGCTTGTTCTTCTTCGAAGTGGACGTTCTACGTTTCGGTACCGGCATTGGACCCTACTCCCGTCGAGAGCAACCGATCAGCCGTCGATGCGGTCGACCCGCAAGGTGCGAAAGATCGCCATCCTCGGGTCGCCCTCGCTGGCTGGGCAGTTACACTCGCTTTCGTTCAAGTTGATTCCGCAACGCGGACACAGTCCGCGGCATTGCTCGTTACAGAGAGGCGTGGTCGGCAGGCTGAGGAGGATCCGTTCGAAGATCAACGGCGCCAGATCGACCTCCTCCCCTTCGTAGACACTGATCTCGGCGTCTTCGCCCGCGCTCCCGGCCACCTGGTCGCCGCGCGGCGCCAGCAGATAGCGGAATGGCGTCGAGACCGGGAGCTCGTACTCCTCCAAACAGCGGGCGCAGCGCCCGACAATCGTCGTCTCGAGGTCGCCGTCGAAGAAGAGGTCCCGACCGGTTCGATATTGGGTCATGCCTACGCGCGCCGGAACCCGGCACTCGTAATCGCGGCTCGTCCCCTTCTCCAGTCTCGGGTTCAGCTCCGACGTATCCTGCTCAAACTCGACCTCCTCCGGTATTTCGCCGACATCTCGGACGCGAATTTTCATGTGCGCGTCACCTCGAATCGCTGGGAAGCTACCCGTGAACAATGGCGAAATCAAGGCGACGGAGCGCTGTCTTCGTCGGCGCCGAGGGCCTTTTCCAGCCTCCTCAACCGACGCAGGACGTCGCCCAGCTTGTTCAACAACACCCGAGAACGCCGCCACGCCTCGATCGGAACCGCCGGATACCCGCCGACTACAGAGCCCGGAGCAATGTCGCTGACTACGCCGGTTCGCGCGGCCAGCCGACTCAGGTCGCCGATCGTCAGGTGGCCAGTTGTTCCAGTCTGGCCGCCCATCTGCACCCACGACCCGACACGCGTGCTCCCCGCCAGGCCGGTCTGCGCAGCCAGTACCGAGAACTCGCCGATCTCGCAGCCGTGCCCGATCTGCACCAGATTGTCGATCTTGGATCCTCGACCCACCACCGTCGCACCCACCGTCGCGCGGTCGATGGTGGCGTTGGCGCCGACCTCGACCTCGTCTCCAAGGATCACCGTGCCGCCCTGCACGATCTTCTCGAGTACACCCGCTGCGCTCGGCACATACCCGAAGCCGTCGGATCCGATCACAGCGCCAGCGTGCAGGATGACGTCGTTGCCGATGCGAACCGCCTCGCGCACCGTCACGCGGGGATAGGCGGTGAACCGGTCACCGATAACGGCGCCGTGACAGATGGTGACGCCGGAGGCGATTGTGGCATCGGTGCCGATGCGCACGCCGCCCTCGACGACGGCGTGCGGTCCGATCGATGCCCCTGCCCCGATTTGCGCATCTCCGGCAATCACCGCGGTCGCGTGAATTCCCTCCTGCCGCGGAGGCGCCACGTAGAAGAGCCTCAATGCCCTCGCGAAGGCGAGGTACGGCTCGGTGGTGCGAAGCGTCGGGACGTCGAGATCATCGAGGTCCGGTGCCACGATCAGCGCGCTCGCCTGTGTCGTCGATAGATAGCGCCGGTAGCGCGGATTGGCCACGAACGACAGATCGCCCGCGGCAGCCGTCTCGATCGGCCAGACGCGCACGATCTCGGTATCGGGCGCGCCGCGCAGCTCGCAATCGAGGGCGCGCGCGATCTCGTCGAGCCGCATGGTGCAGAACTAGCGCACTCGGAGTAGGCGGTACAGGGCGCCGACACCGCGGCGCCCTGTACCGCGGCGTCAACGACCGTCGATTCATCGCCCGCACTCGCGTTGCCAGCGCCGGCCCCCTGTGGTAGCCGCCTCTATTCTGAACCGCTGCGCGCGCCCCCTCCTCACAGGGCGCGCTGAAAGTGCGAGATGGGTAGATCGATGTCACAGCAACTCACTTTCGGAATTCCCAAAGGCAGCCTGGAGAAGGCCACGATCGAGTTGTTCCGTCGCTCTGGTTGGAAGATCGACGGCGGCAGCCGCAGCTATTTCCCGAGCGTCGACGACGACCAACTGCGCTGCGTACTGGCGCGGCCACAGGAGATGTCGCGCTACGTCGAAGGGGGCTCTCTCGACGCCGGGATCACGGGCAAGGACTGGACGCTCGAGAACGAGTCCGACATCCATGTCGTCGCCGACTTCGTCTACTCGAAGGCGAGCATGCGACCGACCCGTTGGGTGGTGGTCGTGAACGGCGACTCGCCGGTCACCGACCTGTCGCAACTGCAGGGCAAGCGCATCGCTACCGAGATGGTCGGCCTCACGAAGCGCTACTTCGCGGAACACGGTGTCGACGTCACGGTCGAGTTCTCGTGGGGCGCCACCGAGGCCAAGGTCGCGCAGGGCCTGGTCGACGCGATCGTAGAGGTGACCGAGACCGGCAGCACGATCCGCGCCCACGGCTTGAAGATCATCCACGAGATTTGCGAATCCAATCCACAGCTCATCGCCAGTCGCGCCGCTTGGGACGATCCCTGGAAGCGCGCCAAGATCGAGCAGATTTCGATGCTGTTGAACGGCGCCATGCAGGCCGAGGCAAAGGTCGGACTGAAGATGAACGTACCGAAGGCCGTGCTCGACCAGATCGTCAAGATGATCCCGAGCATCACCTCGCCGACCGTCTCGCCGCTCTACGGCAGCGACTGGTTCGCGGTCGAGAGCGTCATCGCCGAACACGTCGTCCGCGACCTCATCCCCGATCTGCATAAAGCCGGGGCCGAGGGCATCATCGAATACCCGCTCAACAAGATCATTTGAGAGGTCTCGCCATGGTCACGATGCTCCGTCCCTTTTCGATGCGAAGCCTCGCGGCAGCCGCCCTCCTCGTCTGTGTCTCGGCGACCGGCTGCGCTGGGCCCAATACCGAAGACCGCGCCCGCGCCGCGGCAGCGGACATCGAGGCCTCCATCAAGGACTACGACGGGCCTGCTCTCAGCCAGAAGGTAGACCGAGCACTCGTGAAGGAGGTCCAGACCAACCTCACAACTCTCAAGGAGTTCATGGGCGAGATCGACGGCAAGATCGATCCCGTGTTGGTCAACTCGATCCAGGCGTTCCAACGCAAGCAGAACGAGGCGATCCCCTGGTGGCAGTTCTGGATGCGCCGTCCGAATGACGGCCTGATCACCGACGACCTCCGAGCGGAGATCCAGGCCGCCGCGTCGTGATCGCCGCGCGCCCCTGTCGGCGGCGCGCTACTCCTGCATGCGGCTGATGATCTCTTCGTGCCGCCCCTGCCGCTCGAGCTCGTCGTTCTTCCGCGCCTCGCGCATCGCGAGGTAGGTGAAGTAGAACAACAACACCATCAAGCCGACGATCGGAATGTTGTCGGGCAGCGTCAGGATGTAGATGAAGTGCGAAAGCGGCGTATTGGGGCCGGCAGCAGCGAGCAGCACGCGTCGTTCCTCCTGACCGGAGTCGCTACCAACGCATATCCGACCTGTCAACGCCGCGCTGCGCGCGCGTCGACCGTCAGTTGTCGGCGCCGGCCGGCGGGGCAGCCTCTTGTACGGCGTCGACCTCTTCGATCGTCACCTCTTCGACCTCGACCGCGCTCCCGTCCGCCGCTTCGACCTGGACATCGATCTCATCGGCGACCACCACGGTCTCCGGCGTGACGATCTCCACGACCTCCTCCTGCGTCTCGATCGCGACGGCACCCGCTGGTACGACGACCGCATCGTACTGGCTCGGCGCCCGATAGGGGCTGTAGCCCAAGCCCACCTCTTCGGCGGCGGCCATGCGCGCTGCTTCCTCGAGCGGGCGGGCCGTGAGCAGCCGCTGCAGCATCGCCGAATCGAGCTTGCCGATGTACTTGCGGACGCCAAAGTCGGTGAGACCGGGGGAGACGGAAACCCGCCCGAACGTCACGTACTTGCGCCCCTCGATGTAATAGAGACGGATCTCGTAGGGGAGGAAGGGGTCGGAGAGTGCGACCTTCTGGAACTCTGCGTATTCAGGACGGCCGTATGACTCGATCCAGTCGCGCAGCTCCATGTTGGCCTTCATCTCGTTGGTGAGCTCGGCGTAGTCGAGCAGGACAGGCTCCCCGACGTCGACGATCCCCACGCGGTAGGGTTCTTCGCGGAACTCGAGACCCGCCGCAGACGTAGCACCCGTCATCGCGCAGAGAGCCGCGACGCCCGACAACAGCATCATTCGTGATCGCATTCCACAACCTCCTCGGCGTCCGAGGCTACGGGCGAGCATATGAGTCGTCAAGCGACAATTTGTCTACTCGAGACTGTTTTCACGCGGGCATGCGAGTCGCTTTGACAAGCGACACAGCCCGGGCGCCTCACCGGCCGCGAAATCGCGGCTGCCGCTTGGCGACGAACGCAGCGACTCCCTCGCGGTAGTCCTCGCTGTCGAAGCAACGGCGGATTGCAGCCGTGAGGGCATCGACATCGCGCTCACCACGCCCCAACAGCGCCTGCCGAATCGCCAGCTTGTGCGCGGCAAGCGTCAGCGGCGCGCCGCTCGCCATCTGCGCCGCCGTGTCGCGCACCGCCGCCTCGAGATCGATGTCGGCGACGACGCGATGAACCAGGCCCAGCTCGCGTGCTTCCGCCGCGTCTACGGCGCGGCCGGTCAGCAACAAATCCGCGGCTGTCGCCGCACCCGCGAGATCGACCAGCCGCTCGACGGCGACCAGCGGATAGGCCAGGCCGAGTCGCAGCGCCGGAATGGCGAACCGCGCGCTGGCCGCGGCGATGCGCAGATCGCAGCACGCGGCGATCGAGACTCCGCCGCCGTAGCAGAGGCCGTTGATCATGGCGATGACAGGCTTGCCGACGCGCTCGAGGGCGCCCCAGGCACGCTCCGACAGCTCGTCGTAGGCGCGGGCGCTGTCGGCGTCGCCGCGCAGTCGGTCGAACTCGCTGATGTCCGCGCCCGAGATGAACGCACGATCGCCCGCACCGCGCACGACGATGACTCGCACCTCCTCGGCAGCGCCGAGCTCGTCGACCGCCGCTGCGATGCCCTCCCAGACAACGCCGTTGAGAGCGTTGTGCGCCTGTGGCCGGTTGATGGTGATCCAACCGATCGCCCCGTCGCGCGCGACCAGCAACTCTCGCGCGTCCTCAGTCACGATTCCGCCCCTGCGACCGTCATGCACCGTCCCCTATCACGCGGCAACGGCCGCGCCAGGTCCGGTGATGGCTTGTGCGCCGGATCGATGGAACAATCCGCACATGCGCCGGCGTCGCCAGAGAAACAAGAAAGGCAGGCATGACGAGCCGATCGAGGCGCCGGCCGCCTTCGCCAATCGGCCGTTTCGCGCACTCGAGCTACCGCCGCCACCGACGACCGTGCGCCCGAAGTCGCCCCCGCCGGCCGCGCTCGACCCCGACCCGGGTGACGAGACTCTCTTCGCCACGGCCATGGCCGGGGTGCGTCCGCTCGCTGCCGGTCAGCGCGCCATCGTGCCCCCGCCTCGCCCGGTGCGTCCGCAGCGCGCCGTCCAGGATCCCGATGCCGAGGCGCTCGCCGAGCTGTCGGATCTGGTGACGGGCGGCGGCACCTTCGACATCACCGATACCACCGAGTTCCTCGAGGGTTCGGCAGCGGGCGTGGACCACGGTTTGGTGCGGCGCCTGCGTCGCGGCAGTTTTGCGTTCCGCCGCCACGTCGACTTGCACGGCCTGACCGTGCCGGAGGCGCGTGCGGCGCTCGGCGACTTCTTCCGCAATGCCCTGCGCGATGGAGAGCGCTGCGTCCTCGTCGTCCACGGCCGCGGCCTCAACTCGCCCGATCGCGTCCCGGTGATCAAGCAGAACGTCGTCGCCTGGCTATCGCGCGGGCCGTGGGCGCGCAGCGTCCTCGCCTTCACCAGCGCGCGGTCCTGCGACGGCGGCGCCGGGGCGATGTACGTCCTTCTGCGGCGGCGCAGTGGAGCGAAGAAGTCAGTGCGTGTCACTGAGGGCGCGAAGTGGTGAAGCCGTCGAGAGCGGCCGCCTGCGGACGCGCCGGCTGCGGCGGCGTCGACTGGAGCAAGCTCAGGATGCGGAAGCCCACCCGTCCCTGGATCGTGAGCGGCTTGCCCCAGTTGCCGAGATTGAGGCCACCGACCTTGTCGCGCGCCAACTCGGTCCACTGCGCGTTGCCGTTCATGCGCCCCATGTACGCGACGCCCGGGTAGAACCGCGAATCGCGCGGGCGAGCCTTGACGATGCCCGCGGCGTACTCGCCCAGCCACTTCTCGATCTCGGCGCCACCACCGCGCGCGTGGGTGTGAGCCAAAGCGTCGGCCAGAATGCCGAGCTTCCACGCCGGATTCTCGGCGCGCGGCGGATGCGCTTGCATGCCGCGCGCCGCGTAGGCGCGGGCGGCGTCGAGGTATCGCTGCTCGCCCGTCACGTCGTACACGGCGACCAGAGCTATCTGCGGCCAGCCCCACTGGCGCGGGTTGCCGCGCATGAAGTCGCCGACTCGCCTCACCAGGTAGTCGGCGATGCCCCGCGCCGCCGCCAGGCCGCGCTCGTCGCCGGTGAGCAGGTAGTAGGACACCAAGCCCTCGGTCCACGTGTGACCGAGATCGACGCCGCCCAGCTCGAAGCTGAAGTGGCGGGGGTTCTTCGGATGGTTCATCCCCACCCACTCCGCACGCCCCGGCAGCGCATGGATGACGTCGACGTCCATATGGTGCCGCGCCGCCGCGACCATGGCATCGAAGGCCGTCGGATCGGCGGTCGCGGCATGGATCAGGGCCAGCACCTGTGCGGTGTCGTATTCGAGGTTCCCCCACGCGTCGGTGCCCTTCACGGTGTCGCGCAGTCCGGGGAAGTTCCAATCGCCCCAGTTGAGCATGCCGTAGGCGCCCTTGCGCACGACCGATTGGGCACCGGTGCAGCGCACCTCACCGCAATCGTCCCAGCTCTCGCGGCTGTTGCGTATCAGGTAGCGACGCGATGCCTCGAGGGCTTCTTCGTCGAACCGCGTCTCGGTCGGGTCGATCGCATCGCCGAGCGCTCCGCTGCGCGCCAGCCGCGCCGGCGACACGAAGCCGCGCAGCGGCGTCGCCACCGCGCCGGCACGCGCTCGACCGATGACGCCGCGCGCCGTCAGCCACAACACCACTTCGTGAGTCTTTGACGACCCGATGCCGATCCTGGCGGTGCCGCCGCGCGGCGACCACAAGTCGTACGTCATGCCAGCGGCGCCCAGCGACACGGCCTGCGGGTACTCCTGCCAAAACCAGCGCGAGGCGAGACCGACGGCGCCGCGCTTTGCGGCGAGCTCGAACCATCCGGCCAATTGCCCGGCGCGACCCTCGCCATCGGCCTCCATTCTCTCGTTGTCGACCTGCGCGAAGTGATGCGTGTCCTGCTCTTCCATCTCTCCGCGCAGCGGTTTCCCCCGATCGATTCCGACCGCGTAGTCGCCTACCAACGGCGCGGCGAACGGGACGTCGATCGACATGCGCTCGACGATCGATTCCGAGCGGCCACCAGTCTTAACGTATGTGTGCAGGACGCGTACGAACGGGCTCCCGGCGTCGACCGCCAGGCGCACGATGTATTCGAACTCGCCCCCCCACTCGCCGCGCATCTCGATCTCGGCGTGCACGGGACCGCGGCGGGCGATGCGAAGTGTCTTCGGCGGCGACGGCTGCTGCACCCGACCGTCGGCGATCATGCTGCTCCCGACCGCTGCGATCGCCGGCTTGCTTCCGCGATGCAGCCGCACGTTCTCGGCGATCGCGAATCGCGCGCGCGGCACCTCGAACGCAACCGCACCAGTGTCAACGGAAACACCCTGCCCCGACTCCTCCACGACCAGAGGTGACAAGGGTGCCGGCGATGCCGCGTCGGTCACCTCGAACTGCGCCCCGCGCGCCGCGCGCGCGGGCAAGACGGCATTGAGCTGCACCCACCGCAGCGATCCATCCGGCCAGTGCGCCAGCGGCGTCGCCTGGGTCGGCAACACCGTCGCACCGCGGCGCAGCGACAGCGGCTGCCCCTTCATCTCGCCCGGCGAAAACGGCACGTTGACCGCAAGTGGCCAGTCACTGCCGCCCACCGCGTCGGGCACGTCGAGTTGCACGGCGATCTTCTCGCCGGCCGGCAGGGCTCCGGCGACCGCCGGCAACGAGAGAAGCGCGAGGATGAGAGCTGAGCGACGCACCGGCGACCTACCGGCTGATGACGATACCGGCGCAATCACAGCCGGGCAACTTGGTGCGCCAAGCGCAGGCGTGAAGTTGCAGCGTCGCGGCGCAAAAGGCACGGTGCCGCGACGAGCGGAGAGTTACAGCAGGCGATGGCGTCAGACGTTCCGAGTGAAAGCGTGCCGGTGGCAGTCGAGGATCAAGCTACGTCGCCTCCGCGCCAGTCTGCCGATCCGCAACGCCTGCTGATCCTGCCGCTGGCACTCGTCCTGTTCGCGGTCTGGGCCGTATTGCAGCTCCGCGGCCTCGACGAGATCCCTTTTCACAGCAAGGGAGAGCCGCGCGAGGCGATCGCGGTTCAGGACCTCGTCCACAGCGATCGATACATCTTGCCGCTGCGCAACGGCTACGAGATGCCGCGCAAGCCGCCGCTCTTCTACTGGTTGGGCGGCGCCGCGGCAGCCGCGACCGGCCAGGTCGACGAGCAGAGCGTACGCATGCCGTCAGCCGTGCAGTCGGGTGTTGCAGCCTTGTTGCTGCTCGTCGTCGGCGTTGGCGCCGGCACACCCCTCGCCGGCCTCTTCTCAGCGCTCGCACTTCTCACCAGCTTCGAGTGGATGCGGGCCGCGGTCAGCGCCCGCATCGACATGACCCTGGCACTCGGCACGACTGCGTCGTTTGCCGGTCTGTATCTGGCCGTGCTCCGCCCGCGGCCGGTTGCTCTGTTTCTCCTGTACGGCGGCATGGCCTGGGGCACGCTGGCCAAGGGCCCCATCGGCATCGTGCTCCCGACGCTGTGCGCGATCGTCGTGCTGCTCATCGATAGTGGCACGCGTTGGGTGCTGCCGCTCGGCGGCATCGCCGCACTGGCGCTGATCGCTCATCAACTGGGCGCGCCGACGGAGGCCGTCGCAGCGCTTGCCGGCGTCACCTTCGCGGTTGTTTTCCTCTACGTTGCGTGGACCGCCGTTCGACCGCTGCGGCCGTTCCTCGGCTTCGCTTGCGTGGGCGTCCTGACCGCCCTGTGGTACGGGATGGCAGCGCGGGCCGGCGGCGAAGAGTTCGTCCGCACGCAGATCCTCGCCGAGAACTTCGGTCGGTTCTTCGGTACGGCGCAGATCGATGTCGGTCACCGGCACGGCCTGGGCTATCTATTCGGCGCGCTGGCCGCGGGCTTCCTGCCGTGGACCCTGTTCCTCCCCGGCTATGCGGCTCACGCCGTTGCCATCGCGTCCGGCGGCAGAGGAGCAGTGCGCACCCTCGCCGCGCACTCGCTGGTCTGGATCGCCGTCGTCTTCGGCTTCTTCAGCATCTCCGACAGCAAGCGCAGCGTCTATCTCCTACCGCTTTATCCGGCGGCGACGACGCTGGTCGGCCTGTGGCTCGCCGACCTGTGGCAGCGCCGCTCAGCGCCGCGCTGGCTGTACCGGCTGACATCCGTGCTTGCCATCGGCGTGGCACTGCTCACCGGCGCGATCGCGGTAGCCTTCGCGCTGGAGCTCGCCGGCCTCCCACTGCGACGAGCGATCGTCGATCCGATCGTTGCTCGCGCCGCTGCAAACTCGGTCGCGGCAGCGATCTCGGCCGGCTTCGACATCTGGACGCTTCGCCTCTGCACATATGCCGCCGCGACCTGCGCCGCCGCTTTGGCGCTCCTCTATTGTTCTCTCTATCGGCATGCGCGAGGCACGGTCGCGGCGTTGCTCGCCAGCGTCGTAGCGCTGCTTCTCCTCGTCCAGCACGCCATAATGCCGGCGGTGACACCGGCGAACGACCGCGCGGACTACGCAGCGCGCTTGAGCGCGGTCGCCGCCGCGCGATCGTTGGCAACAACGCCGAGCTTCGACGCCGCGGTCGCATTCCATCTCGGCGGCGCGCTGCCGGTACTCGAATCCGTTTCCGCCCTGCCACCGGGAGCGATCGCGATCATGACGCTCGACGAGTGGCGCCGGCTCACGCCGGCGAGACGCGATGGCCTCGAGGTTCTCCCGGGCTTATGGGCGCCAAAGCAGAACAACCAGGTCGCGTTGATCGCGGTACAGCGCACCACCGTCGCGAATGCCGACGACATTGAAAATTGACACACACCGATCACTGACCTAGGCTCCGCCACCGAATGCGGGCGTAATTCAGCGGTAGAATGCCAGCTTCCCAAGCTGGACGTCGCCGGTTCGACCCCGGTCGCCCGCTCTCACGAAAGCCCCTGTGCCACAGGGGCTTTCGTCTTTTCCCCCTGTGGCGCACAGGCCGACACAGAGACGCCAAGCTCTATCCCGGTTGGACGTCGCGTGATATCGACGCCGACCGCATGCGCAGGCGAACTGCCGCCACGCGACTGAAGCAGATGATCTCAATCCAATCTCCGCGAACGCCGGCGGAAATCCGCTCCGTGCTGATCGAGTGCAGCACGTACCGGCTGAACAATCTCGGCGACATCGCGATGCTGCAGACGCTTTCGCGCCGTATCCTCGGCCGATATCCGAACGCAGCATTGCGAGTGATCACCAGCGACCCGGACGGGGTATCTGCCCTCATCCCCGGTGCACAGCCCCTGGTGGTCGGTGACCGCCGCGAGTGGTCGCTCTTGCGTCTGCTATCCGCCCCGGAGAACCGCAGCAGCCTCGCCTCGCTCGTCCTTTTGGAGGACGAAGAGTGGCGGCGCGATCCGGCCGCGATGTCGCGCGCGCTGGAGAGCGCTGGCCGGCAGAGAGCCGCAGCGACGCGGCTCGAATGGTTGCGCGCGATCCAGGCATCCGACGCGGTCATAGCAATGGGCGGCGGGTACTTCAGTGAGGCGTTCGCCGACCACGCCGCGGGCGTGCTCCAAACGCTCGGCGAGGCGGTTCGCGCCGGCAAGTCGGCGGCCATCGTCGGATGCGGCTTCGAGCCGGTCGAGGATCCGCTCCTCCGCGCCGTCGCCGCTGACATCCTCCCGCGACTCGATTTGATCGGTTGCCGCGAGGGTCGGACTTCACCCGCCGTGTTGCGGAGCTACGGCGTCTCGGCTGACTCGATTCACATCACCGGCGACGACGGACTCGAGATCGCGCACCTGGCGCTGCAAGCCGATCTCGGCAACGCGATCGGTGTGAACATCCGAAGCGCCGCCTATGCGGGGATCGCCGTCGAGACGGATCACGCGATCGTCGAGAAGCTCCGGAGCGGATTGCAGATCGCATCCGCCGCGCTTGGCGCGGAGCTGGTGTCGCTCCCGATTTCGCTATACGAGCCGTCCGATTCCGACGCCATTGCCGCACTGCTACCAACTGCGCGCAACGATTCGAGGAACACTCTCGATGCGCTCTTCGCGTCATTATGCCGCTGTCGCGTGGTCGTGACCGGGAGCTACCACGCTGCGGTGTTCGCACTGGCACAGGGGATCCCGGTTGTCGCCCTGGCGCGGTCGACGCACTACCGCTTGAAGATGGCAGGGTTGCTCGACCTCTTCGACGCCGGGTCCCCGCTCGATCTGGAGGATGCCGGACTATCCGAGCTCCTGGCGAGCGCCGTGCGACGCGCGTGGGAGGAAGCGCCCGCGCAACGCGCCGCCCGACTGCGGCAGGCGCGCAACCTGATTGAAGCCGGGTCTCGGGCGTACGACTTCCTCTTCGAGATGATCCAGGACGGCCCGGCAAAGCCCGGGAGCGAGGCCAAAAGTTCGGATACGGGGTCATGGCCCGCATGGACCGAGTTGCTGGCCTCGATTCACCGCCACCTCGCCGCCTTGGGCGCATCGCTTCGCGATAGCAACGAGCAAGCGGACGCCCGCCTTCAAGGGGTGATCACTCTCACCCGAGTTGCGAATGAACGCTTCGAAGCGCTTCGCGCTCTACAGGCCACCGCCGATGAGCGATTGGAAATGATCCGCGTTCTCACAGCCGCCGCTGAGGAACGGCTGAAAGGCATTCACGCTCTATCGGCGATCGCCGAGGAGCGATTGGACCTGATCAACGCGCTCAAAGTAACGGCCGAGGAGCGTTTGACGGTGATCCACGAGCTCGACGCGGCTCTGCGCGCGGCGCGCCGATCTTGACCGAAGCTCGCGATGTGCGGGGGTCTACCGACCTTCCGCACCGTCTCCACGACCGCAGTCTCAGCTCGGCTTGCGCGCTGCGATCTCGTTGGCCGCCGCGAGGACCCGCTCGGCGTCGACTGCCGGATCGACCTCGGGCCATATCTGCGCGACCTTGCCCTCGTGGTCGATCAGGAAGGTCACGCGAGCGGTCATGATCAGAAACTTGGACGGCACACCGTAGGCCGACATGGCCTCTCCCGACTCGTCCGCCACCATCGCAAAAGGCAGGCTGTGCTCCTTGCGGAACTCGCGATGACTCTCGACGGAGTCGCGCGAAACGCCGAACACCGTGACGCCGGCTTGCTGCAACTTGTCGAAGGCATCGCGGAAGGCGCACGCCTGCTTCGTACATCCGGGTGTGCCGTCCTTCGGATAGAAGAAGACGACGCTCATCTTGCCCTTCTGATCGGAGAGCTTCACCGGATTGCCGGCGGCATCCTCGCCGATGATCTCCGGCGCAACCGAGCCGACGGGCAGCAACCCGACGTTGCCGTCGGGCCGCGTCGTCTCGCCGCACCCGACCAGCGCCACGCCGAGCAGGAATCCCCAGATACACACGCGAACCGTCGACGTCGTTTGCATTCGAGATCCTCCGGCGCGAACCATCGTAGCTGAGCCGAGCTGAGTCAACGTCCCGATCCGATTGGCTCGATCCGTGCGCGGGTCGCTTGAACGAGCGCAAGCACTGATGCATGACAGCGTTCGCCATTCACCCGAGTCGAGCTTTCGGCCGGCATAGAAGGAGAGATGCGATGTTCAGTCACGTCATGGTCGGCACCGACGACCTCGAAGCTTCCAGGAAATTCTACGACGCCGTGCTCGGCACGCTAGGCGTCGCGCCGGGCTTCATCGACGACAACCGGAGGATCTTCTACCTGTCTTCGACCGGCGGCGTGTTCGCCGTCACCGAACCCATCAACGGCGCCGCGGCTTCGGTCGCCAACGGCGGTACCGTCGGATTCGCCGCGAATGATCCAGCGGCGGTGAACGCCTGGCACGCCGCCGGCCTGGCGAACGGTGGAACCACCTGCGAAGAGCCGCCCGGCGTGCGCGAAGGCAACTTCGGCAAGATGTATCTCGCCTACCTGCGCGACCCGTCCGGCAACAAACTCTGCGCGTTGCACCGCATGGCTTGAGCCCGGCGGGCGAAGCTTTTGAAGCCCCGTCCCTCCAGTACCTTTGGAGAGACGGGGCTTCCCCTAAAGCTCAGGGGGTTACTGACACGCGCAGGCGCGGAAGCCGGGATCAGCCGCGGACGCCGTCGTCGCGGGGGAAGTGCAGCGCACCGGCGTCGCCGGCCCGGGTCGAGCTATACAACCCGCGCCAGCGGAGCAGGTCTCGGCCGAGACAGTACCCGCGGCCACACCGAGGTCGCTCAGGACCGACAGGCAGTTGGCGTCCGACCCGGCATCGCCGGCGAAACTCGCGGTCGCGCTGTCGTATGCCAGGCCCGCCTCTGGGCAGAGTACGTTGCAGCTCTGTCCGTAGTCGGCGAGGAACCAACAGAAGCCTCCCGTATTCGCCTGGCACTCGGGCGGAGCACAGGCACCAGCCGGTGCATCCTTGACCGAGAACTTGCTGCCGTCGCCCGTGCCTTCGAACGACATGCAGTAGCGCTGCGTGAGCCCACGGACGGCGAATGTCACATCGATCGTCTCCATCGCGCTCGGAATCGGGATGCTTCCGAGACCCTTCCCAACGACTTTGAGTAGCCCGTCCTTCAGTTTGACGACTTTCACTTCGGACGGACCGGCCGGCGCCAGTTTGTTCTTGTAGGTCCAGGTCGTGCCCGACGAGTTCGACTTCCAATTCTCACACGGCAGGTTGAACACGTGCTTGTTCGTGCCGTCGTCAAACGTCAGGGTAGCGACCTGCACATCGGGAGGCATTAGATTGCAGATCGAGCCGGGTGCGAGGATTCCCGTGTCTTTCGAAAGAAGAACGAACTTCGGGTTGTCCTTGAGCAGTAGTTTCTTTCCAGTAGTCGGGACGTCAGCGCCAAGGGCATTGGTGCCGACAGCCACCAACCAGCACATCGCCAACGCCAAGGTCCGACCCATCGCCGTAGCTGATTTCATTTCTGTCCCCCCTTATCTCGATAGCACCGCGAATCGCGCCGCATTCCGAAACGCGAGCCTCGTCGCGTTCCGTTCCCCCAACTGCCCCTCCCATTGTGCCCGCGCGCACTCTGATCCAACCAGCGCCAAAGGTCCACCTCTAACTGCACCCTCGTCGGGAAGGCGGCAATTCAGAATTGGGCGCTACGCCGGCGACACGTCCGGCATAGCAAAACAGTGCTTGACCAGCCGCCGCGACTTCACCGATCATCCCAACGTTCGCGCTCCTCGTCGCGCAGACATTGGAGGCCCGATGGTCAGCCGCTGCATTCCTATCCTTCTCCTCGCTGTCGCCTCGATTGCGCCCGCGCATGCCGAACAGATCGCCATCGCCGTGCACGGCGACACGGCTGCCGGCACCCTGCCCACTTTCTTCGAGCCCTCGGCTTTCTTCGGCTGGACCAGCACGCAGATGAAGCTGGACTTCGCGGTCGACGCCGGTCGCTCCAATGGGATCGTCGTCGAGTCGACGCACCTGCACCTAGGACCGTCGACCAGCCTCGCCAACTACCAGGCACGCCTCGCGGCGAGCGGCCTCGCCACCGTCGCGGCGCTGGCGGCACAGCAAGGCGCGCAATTCCTGCTCCAGATACACGGTATGCCGCGGTGGATCTCTTCGTCTTCCGTCACATCCACGCCGCCGGGATGCGCCGACGAGTGGCCGAAGTACCAGACCGTCGCTCCCGACCCGACCAAGTGGGCGGACTGGGAGGCGGCGATAGCGGCGACGGTGACCTACTTCAACGTCACTCACAATCTCGACAACGTCTGGTACCAGTTCTGGGAAGAGCCCGACGCCCCGTGCTTCTGGACCGACACGCAAGCCAAGTTCCTCGAAACCTGGGAACACTTCGTGACCGGTGCACGCAGTGCCGATCCCACGGCACGGGTTGGCGGACCCGAGCCCGTCGGCGGCCCGGAAAGCATCAAGCCCGGCGAGTCCGTCCCGGTCATGCAAGCCTTCATCGAGTACTCGGCGGCTCAGGGTATACAGCCCGACTTCATCACCTACCATCTGTTCGGCACACCCCCCGAACAGAACCGGCGCGCCAATCGGCAGGTGCTCGACCTGTTGACCGCCAACGGCTTCCCGCCTCTTCCGATTATCGTCGGCAGTTGGAATCCGCTCAGTGCCTGCTTCGAACCCAACGAACAGCGCGACGATCCGAGCTGGCCGTCGCCGCCGTCGCCGCTCGGCTGCTGGCAGACCGACAACGAGATGGGCGCCAGCTATTCACTCGCCTTCATGGCGCACCTCGCCGAGGGCGGAGCGTCCGGCTACCAGGCGATGTACCAACTCGACGACGCCGATTGGGGCGGCAGCCTGGAGTTCCCGCACGATTGGGGACTGCGCACCAACAAGAACAAGAACGGACTGCGCAAGGCCATCTATCACGCGCAGACCATCGTCGGCCGCATGCCGCGCGAGCTCGTATCGGTCGACATGACCCACGCCGACGACGCCGACGAGTACTTTCCGCACGTGTGGGCCATCGCCGGCGTCGAGGATGACCGCCTCGGGCTGTTGATGTGGAGCTATGTGACCAGCCCTGGTCGCCAGGCTGTCGAGGTGCTGCGCGACATGGGCTACGACCCTGCCGACTTCACACGGTGGGGCGGGCAGACGCTCATCGCCGCGTTCCTGGCGAACGCCATCCCGGTCGGTACGCTGACCTCTGTTCCCTCGGAACAGGTCGATCTCGAACGCATGAAGGACGTGTTCTACCGGCAGCGCGCCCTGGTCACGCAGACGAGCGACATATCGCTGGCGATCGACGGCTTCGCCTCGCCCGGCGGTTACGAGGTGAAGCGCTGGCTCATCGACTCGACACACAACAACAGCTACGCCGCGTTCGTCGCGTCGGGATTGAACGCCGCCATAGCAGCAGAAGAATTGCAGCAGCTCGACACGCAGTTGGTTTCCGACCTCTCGCAGATTACGGACATCGACCTCCCGCCGTATGCGGTGATGCTGCTCGAGATCGAGCGCGGCACCGACACTGGTGGCTGCAGCAGTCCGTCGGTCGTCGCCGACGCGCGCCTCCAACTGCGCAAGCTGCAAGCCCCTTCGGGCGATGATCAGCTCAAGCTGCGCGGCACCGTCACGACGCCGCTCAGCCCGCCCATCGATCCACGGGCCGATGGCCTGCGGGTCATCCTCACCAGCGACACCGGCGTCGTCCTCGCCGACCTCACTGCACCCGCCGGGTCGGGCTGGTCGATGAACGGCGCCGGCACGACGTGGAAGTATCGCAACTCTCTGGCGCCGAACGGCATCACCAAGGCGACGGTGCGGGAGGTGAAGCCGGCCGGCACTCTGCGCCTGAGCGTCAAGGCCGCCGGGCTCGCACTCGGCTCGGCACCCGCGGGCGCACCGCTGATTGCGCGCGTCGTCTTCGGCGCTCCCACCGCGGCGCCGGGCCAGTGCGGCGCGACGGCTTTCGCTGCTTGCCGCACGAGCGCCAACGGCGCGAGTATGCGGTGCCCCTGACGATGACCCGGTTTGACCGCATCTAGCGTTGCTCTCACCCATCACCAGTGCACCCGCTCTCTAACCATCCTCTGCGCAATCTCTTCACGACGCCTCGGGGCCGCAGTCGACGCGCCTCGTCCTGGGACCGCAGCGGCGGCAACCGCGACTACCTGGTGATCGCTGCAGGCGAGACGGCCACTCTGCTGGAGCACGACGGGCCGGGCTGTATCGAGCACATCTACTGCGGATTGGTGTTCCCGCAGATCACCGACTACCGCGACGCCATCTTGCGCTGCTACTGGGACGGCGAGGAGACGCCGTCCGTCGAAGTACCACTTGGCGATTTCTTCACTCTCGCGCACGCGCGGACTCGTTTGGTGCGCAGCCACTTCGTGTCGGTCAATCCCGGCTTCGGGGCCTCGCACGGTCTCAACGCCTACTTCCCGATGCCGTTCGCGGAGGGCGCACGCGTCACCCTCGAACATCGCGGCGATCGCCTCCTCGGCGGCCTGCTGCCGGCGTTCTGGTATCACATCGACTACGCGACGTTCGATGACGCGCCTCCTGCCGACACGCTCCGCTTCCACGCGCAGTGGCGCCAGGAGCGACCGACCACGGCGGTCGGCGATCAGCCGAACGTGCAGTTGCACGAAGCGGTAAACCTCGGCGGCGCCGAGAACTACGTCGCGCTGGAAGCTGCTGGATGCGGTCAGATGGTCGGGCTCGTGCTCGAAATCGACAATCGCGCCGGCGGTTGGTACGGCGAAGGCGACGACATGGTTTTCATCGACGGCGACACATGGCCGCCGTCGATGCACGGCACCGGCAGCGAAGAGATCTTCGGCGGCGGCGCCTGCCCTTCGAGCGAGTACAGCGGCATCATGCACGGCTTTCATCTGGTCGAGTCGGAAGACTACTCCGGCCTGGTCGGCGCCTACCGCTGGTTCGTGCACGATCCGATTCGCTTCGCGCGCTCGTTGCGCTGGACGATCGAGCACGGCCACGCCAACAATTTCGCCAACGACTACAGCTCGGTCGCCTACTGGTACCAGAGCGAGCCTCATGCGGCGTTTCCGCGGTTGCCGTCTCGCGAGGCGATGCTGCCGCCACTCGCACCGCCGTACGAGCAAGCGTGGGCGGCGATCACCGACGCGTTTCGCGCGTCCTTTCGCGACTTCCCGCGCCAGGACAAGTTGTGGGCGACGGCCCGCGCCGCGGCGAGCTTTTATGAAGGCCGATTCGCGCAGACGCTCGCCGAGCTCGAGGCATGAAACGCTAAAGGCGTCGACCGCGCGTCGGATCCCACCTCGTTCCGTCCCCCTGAATTAACTGCGCGATGCAAGTCCGCAGGGGTCTTGCCTCAGCGGTGAATCCCGCATTGGTTGGAGAGCGAGCAGCTGAGCGCCGAAGACGCCGACGGAGAATCGCCTTGTCAGAACCCATTTGCCTCAACCGCCAGCGCCGAACGCGCGGCGCCGACTTGTCGATCTGCGCAGCGGCGGCGTCACTCTTCATCTCCGTCCTGGCGGGCTGCGAGACGTCGACACCGACACCGGCGAGCAGCGGGCCACCGCCAGTCGTGGTCGAGATGAGTGAGGCGAGGCGCGAGCCGATCCGCGACATCGTCGACCTGGTCGGACAGCTCGAAGCCGAGGAATCCGTCCTCATCAAGGCGGAGACCGAGGGAACGATCGAGTCCGTCGAGTTTCGCGAGGGTTCGCGCGTCGCGCGCGGCGATCTCCTGTTCCGCCTGCGCGACGAAGAGCAGCGCGCCGAGGTGCGCGAGGCAGAGGCGGCGCTGACGCTGGCGCACGCCGACTACCAGCGCGCCGAACAGTTGCGCACCCGACAAGCGATCTCCGTGGCCGAGCTCGACGCGGCGCGCTCGCGCTGGCAGCAGGAAACAGCAGAACGCGACCTGGCGCTGGTCGAGTTGAAGCGCATGGAGATACGGGCCCCGTTTGATGGAGTTCTCGGTGCGCGGCTCGTCTCGCCCGGCGATCGTGTCGATCGGAACGTCGGCCTGGTCGACATCGAGGCGGTGGACCGCCTGCGACTCGTGTTCTCGATCCCCGAGATCGGCGTCGGTCTGGCCGAGGAGGGCGCTGCGGTCAGCATCGAGGTTACGCCCTTCCCCGACCGCCGATTCCCCGGCGAGGTCTACTTCGTCGCGCCGTCTCTCGACCCGCGCACCCGTCGTCTGCTGCTCAAGGCGTGGATTCCCAACGCCGATGGAGTGCTCAAGCCGGGGCTGTTCGCCAACATCCGCGTCGAGATCGCCCGCCACGATGATGCACTCACGGTGCCGGAAGCGGCGGTATCCTACGACACACAGGGCCCTCATCTCTGGCGCGTCACCGGCGACGGCACGGCTCAGCGCGTCGCCGTCGAGATCGGCATCCGCCGCGAGGGGCGGGTCGAGGTCGATCGCGTGCTCGAGGGCCAGCTCGCCGAAGGCGACCAGGTGGTGTCGGCGGGCACGAACAAGATCTTCCCCGGCGCGCGCGTGATCGCGGCCGAGGCGACGCCGATGGCGAACGCGGAGCCGGCCGGATGAAGCTGGCGCAGATCTGTATCGACCGGCCAGTGCTCTCCATCGTGATGTCGCTGGTGATCATGCTGTTCGGCGCCATCGCCATGACGCGGTTGCAGAACCAGCAGTTTCCCAACGTCGATCCGCCGGTGGTCGGTGTCACGACGGTGTTTCCCGGCGCGGCGCCGGAAGTCATCGAGACTTCGGTCACGCAGCCGCTCGAGGACCAACTGATCGCCATCGAGGGAGTCCGCCATCTCACCTCGGTGAGCAACGAACAGGCGTCCATGATCTCCGTCGAGTTCGAGCTGGGGCGTGACGTCGACGTCGCGGCCAACGACGTCCGCGACCGAGTCGCGCGGGCGCGCGACGAGTTGCCGGAAGAAGTCGAGGAGCCGGTGATCGCCAAGCACGACGCCGACGCATTCCCGATCATGTGGATCGCTCTTTACGGCGGAAACTATTCGCAGATCGACCTGTCGACGATCGCCGAGACCGAGATGCAGGATCGGCTCGCCAAACTGCCGGGCGTCTCCGAGGTCCTCATCGCCGGCGAGAAGCGATTTGCCATCCGCATTTGGATCGATGCCGGCCGCCTCGTCGCCCAGGGACTGACGGTAGCCGACGTCCAGGCGGCGCTGCGGCGCGAGAACGTCGACATCCCCTCCGGCCGCATCGAGGGCGTCGAGCAGGAATTCGCCATCCGCACGCTCGGCGAGCTCAAGACCCCAGAGGAATACGGCGCCCTCATCATTGCCCGCGTGGCTGGCGCGCCGGTGCGACTGCGCGACGTCGCCACCGTCGCCAAGGGGCCGGAGGACGACCGCAAGCTGGTGCGCTTCAATCGCGAGCCGGCGATCGGCCTCGGCATCGTCAAACAGACCAAGGCGAACACCCTCGACGTAACCAACGCGGTCAAGGCCGAGATCGAGGACATTCGCCCCACCCTGCCCCCCGGCGTGCGGATGGAGACCGCCTACGACTCGTCGGTTTACGTCGAGCGATCGCTGCGCGATGTGACACAGACGATCGTCGAGTCGGTGGTACTCGTCGTGGTGGTGATCTTCCTCTTCCTGCGCAGCTTCCGCGCCACGATCGTGCCGGCGCTCGCCATCCCGGTCTCTCTGATCGGGACGTTTACCGCTCTCTACATGTTCGACTTTTCGATCAACACCCTGACACTGATGGGTCTGACCCTGGCGATCGGCCTGGTGGTCGACGACGCAATCGTCGTGCTCGAGAACATCGCCCGCTGGGTCGAGGAAGGCTCGACGCCGCTGCAGGCGGCACGGCGCGGCATCGATGAGATCGCCTTTGCCGTGATGGCGGCGACGGTGTCGGCGATCGCCGTCTTTCTGCCTCTCGCCTTCCTCGGCGACAAGACCGGGCGGCTGTTTCGCGAGTTCGGCATCACTGTCGCCACGGCGGTTGCCATCTCGGGCTTTGTCGCCCTGACCCTCTCCCCGATGCTGTGCGCGCGCATCCTGCGTCCGGCGCGTGAGGAGACGGGACTGCGGGCTTGGCTCGGCGGCGCCATCAACGCCCTCTCTGACGGCTACGCATGGCTGCTTGCGCGCGTATTACCCCGCGCCGGCTTGATGCTCTTGATCGGCGCCGTATGGGTCGGCCTGGGCGTCTTCCTGCTGCGCACCGCGCCGACCGAGTTCATCCCGCTCGCCGACCAGGGCGCCATGCGCGTCTTCACGCAAGGCCCCGAGGGCAGCACCCTGGAGTACACGGATCGCTACCAGGCCAAGGCCGAGGACATCGTTCTGGGTGCGCCCGAGGTCACCAAGCTGTTCTCCGTCGTCGCCTTCGGCATCGGCACTCCGGGCACGGTCAACGAGGGCGCGATGTTCGCGACCCTGGCGCCGTGGGAAGAGCGCAGCCGCTCGCAGATGCAAGTGGTCGAAGCGCTGCGCCAGGAGCTCTTCCAGGTCGGCGGCATCCTGGCATTCCCAATGAATCTGCCCGCCCTCAGCGTCGGAATGACGGCTGCGCCGGTTTCGCTGGTCATCCAGGGACCGGACGTCGCCGAGCTCGCGCACTACGCCGACCAGATCGCGAACCGCGCTCGCGCCATTCCCGGCCTAGTCAACGTTCGCAACAACCTCGTGCTCAACAAGCCGCAAGTCGACGTCCACATCGATCGCGAGCGCGCCAACGACCTCGGCGTCTCGGCGCGCGATGTCGCCACCACCTTGCAGGTCCTCTTCGGCGGCCTCGACCTGACCTCCTTCAAGCAGAGCGGCGAGACCTACGACGTGATCGCACAACTGGCGCGCGAGGGACGCTCGAGTCGTCGCGACCTCTTCAGTTCCTACGTGCGCGGCGCCGACGGCCAGCTCGTCCCCTTGTCATCGGTCGTGACCCTGGGCGAGACGGTGACACCGCGCAGCATTCCCCACTTCGACCGCTTGCGCGCGGCGACGGTCACCGGGCATCTCACGCAGGGTACGCCGCTCGGCAGCACGTTGGAGCAAGTGCAGCGCATCGCCGACGAAGTCCTGCCCGAGCGAGCCGGCTATCGGACCGCCTTCTCCGGTGAGTCGGAGGACTACGTCGAGTCCGGCAGTGCGCTCGCATTCGCATACGTGCTCGCGGTGATCATCATCTACCTCGTCCTCGCCGCGCAGTTCGAAAGCTTCTTGCACCCCCTGACCATTCTCTCCGCCGTCGCCCTGTCGTTCACCGGCGCACTCGTGGCATTGCGGATCACAGGCAGCACGCTGAACCTGTTCAGCCAGATCGGCCTGGTGATGCTGGTCGGCCTGATAACGAAGAACTCGATCCTGATCGTCGAGTTCGCCAATCAGCTTCGAGAGCGCGGCGAGGATATCGCGACGGCGACCTTCCAGGCTTCCAAGGCGCGCTTCCGACCGATCCTCATGACGGCCCTGTCGACCATCATCGGCATCCTGCCGATCGCGCTCGGCGGCGGTGCCGGCGGCGAGTCGCGCGCGCCGCTCGGGATCGCGGTGGTCGGCGGTATGCTGTTCTCGACGATCCTCTCCTTCTTCGTCGTGCCGGCGATGTACATCCTCGTCGAGCGCCTGCGGGAGCGGTTTATCGGCGCGCGCCAACCACTCGACTCCGTCCCGGACTCCGATCCAGCGCACGCCGGGGCCTGAGCGATCCCCGGCCAACCGGCCGACGTCGCGAACGACCGAACCGCCTCATGCGAGTCCCGTCCCACCGAGCCGCAACCCCCGGGGCGCAGCAACAAGTCCCGTCGCGCCGCCCATTCGATGTGCTATGTTGCCACCAGCTCATGTTCCTCAAAGTCGCGACGTCGAAGCGCCGAGCCCCCGCGATCCGTGTCATCGCCACGGCCCTCGGCCTGACGCTGGCGGTCAGTGCGGGCGGCGCCTCGGCCGACTGGACTTTGTGCGTCGGCGACGACGGCCACACGACCCTCGAGCTCGCACACGCCGGCTCCGACTGTTTGACCGAAGACCGGCGCCATCACCCGAAGCGATCCGCGCCGGACATGGGCGGCCCATCGCACCACGGCTGTCGCGACGTACCCCTGGTCGAGGGCGATTCCGGACACGTCTCATCGCAGCGTCAGGCCCTCGCCCCGGCCATCGCCGCGTGGCACGTCGGAGCGCCGCGGCTGCCACAGCGCACGACGCTGGCGCCATTGAACGTCTTCAAGTCGTGCAACAACACGCTGCTCTGCAGGCATAGCGTCGTTCTGATCGTCTGATCACTCGCCGCCGCGAGTCCGATCGCGCCGCGACCTACGATCCCGACACTCCGCCCGCATTTGCTGGCGGTATCTCGCTCGATCCGCATGCCGCGGCGCTGGCTCCGTGCCGACGCCCACTGCGGCGCGCGCGTTGACCCGCACGCGTCGCCGGCCGTCGGCCCTCCACGCAGTCCGTGAGGACGTCGGAATGAAGCACGAGATCCACTTTCCCCGGTTCACCCGGCGGTTGCTGGCCGCCGCCTGCTGCCTCGCCACAAGCGCCCTAGTCACTCTATCTCCCGCGCGGGCAAGCGATGCGGCGGAACCTGCCACCGGCACCATCGAGCCCGAGCTGCCATTCGAAGAACCGCGTGGCCGCCTCGATCTGGCCGCGGCGCAACAGGCCGCCCGTCTGAATCATCCCCTACTGCGCGCAGGACGGCGGAAGGCCGACGCTCGAGCGGCGGAGATCCGCCAGGCCGGTCTACTGCCGAACCCCACGTTCGAGCTCGAGCTGGAGAACATCGCCGGCAGCGGCAATCGCCAGGGCGTCGAGCAAGCCGAAACGACGGTGTGGCTATCGCAGCCCGTGCCAATCGGCGGCAAGCGCGACCGGCGCCGCCATATCGCCGGGCTTCGGCACGAGCTGGCGCTGTTGGACAACGCCGCCAGCCGCACCGCCCTCCTGGCGCAAACCGCGAAAGCCTTCACCACATTGCTCGTCGCCCAGGAGCGCCTCGGGCTCGCCGCCGAGCTCGAAGCCGTCGCGAAACGTGGAGTCGAGGTTCTCACCAACCAGGCAGCGGCCGGCGCTGTGCCGAGTGCATCACGTGTCAAAGCCGAAGTCGCGCTGCTCGAGGTGCGGCTCGAACTTGCGCAAGCCAATCGCGACCTCGCCGCCAGCCGCCTTGCTCTTGCGGCGACTTGGGGCAGCACCGACCCGCGGTTCGACGCCGCCGTAGGCGATCTGCGCGACGGCGTCACCGATCCACCACCCCTCGCCGCGCTGACACGCGACATCGAAACCAACCCCGAGCTGGCGAGCCGCGCCACCGCCGTCGCACAATACGAGGAGAAGCTATCTCTGGCGCAGGCCCTTTGGCTTCCCGACCCGACCGTGCGCGTCGCCGGCCGGCACTTCAGCAGCGGCGACGATGCCGCTCTCGTTCTTTCCGTCTCGATGCCAATTCCGATCTTCGACCGCAATCGCGGCAACGAGCTCGCCGCTGCGCACGAGGTCGATCAGGCGCGCGCCCAGTTGGCTGCCACCGAGCTAGTCGTGCGCACCGCCCTCGCCCAACGCCATCAGGATCTGCGCGGCGCTTTCGAGCAGGTCCGGATGCTCCGCGACAGCGCGGTTCCAGCGGCGCGCCTCGCCTTCGACGAAACGACCGACGCCTTCCGCGCCGGCGTGCTGTCGTATCTCGACGTGCTCGATGCTCAGCGCTCGCTGTTCGACCTGCGCGCCCGTGAGCTGGACGCGCTCTCCGCCTACCACGAGGCGCGCGCCGACATCGCCCGCTTGCTCGGCCGCGGCCTGGAAGACGAGGAGACCACACGATGACATGGAATCGCATCGCAACTCACCGCGGGCTCGCCCTCGTCTATGCTGCATCGCTCGCGCTGGCGGCCGCGGTCGCAGGCGGATCTCCCGACGACAAACACACCGACGCGCGGCCCGCTGGTCACCCCGCCAGCGGGACGGACGAACACGCCGACGAGCACACCGACGAACACGGCGATGAACACGGAGGCCCGCAGCAGCGATTCACCGCGGCCGAGCTCGAAGCGCACGGTGTGGTCCTGGCGACCGCGACTGCCGGTAATGTCGACGTCGGATTCGAGCTGCCCGGGGAGGTCCGTCCCAACGCCGACCGCGTCGCCCATTTGGCGCCGCGATTTGCCGGCCTCGTGCGCGAGGTGCGCAAGAACATCGGCGACACCGTGCGCCCCGGCGACGTGCTGGCGCGTATCGAGAGCGACAATCTCACCGTCTACGACCTGGCGGCGGCCTTTGGCGGCGTCATCCTCGACAAGCACATTGCGCCCGGCGAGACGGTCACACGCGATACCGACGCCTTCATCATCGCCGACCTGTCGACGGTCTGGGTCGAGGTCCACATCTACCAGAAAGCGCTGTCGCGCGTTCGCGTCGGACAAGCAGTCTCGATCGCCAGCGACGACGGCGTCGTGCGTGCCGACGGCGTCATCTCGTACGTCGCGCCGGTGATCGATCAGGCGACCCGCACCGCGACGGCGCGTGTCGTCCTCGACAACCACGACGGCCGGTGGCGGCCCGGCCTCTTTATCATTGCTACTGTGCCACAACCGGTCGCAGCCGATGTCGTCGTGACACGGCGCGCCCTGCACACCATCGGTGATCGCACGGTCGTCTTCGTGGCACACGACGGCTACTTCGAAGCCCGGCGAGTGACGGTGGGAGCCGTCGGCGCCGCCACGGTGTCGATCGATGCCGGTGTCGCGGCCGGCGAGCGCTACGCGGACGAGGGCTCGTTCCTCGTCAAAGCCGAGCTCTCGAAGAGTGCCGACGGCCACCACCACTGAGATCCTCATGCTGGAGCGAATTCTGCGTCTCTCGATCGACCGCCGCGGTCTGGTGGTCGCCATCACGATTGCCCTCGCGGCGCTCGGTCTGCACGCCCTCAGCCGCCTTCCGATCGATGCGGTACCCGACATCACCAACCGACAGGTGAAGATCAATGCCGTCGCGCGGGCGCTCTCGCCGGCAGAAATGGAACGCCAAGTCACTTTCGAGCTGGAGACGGCGCTCGCCGGCATCCCCGGTCTCGAGTACACGCGCTCGATCTCGCGCAACGGCTTCGCCCAGATCACCGCCGTGTTTCGCGACGACATCGACATCTACTTCGCCCGCCAACAGGTCGGCGAACGGCTCGCTGCCGCCGCGCCGTCACTGCCCGCCGATGTGGACACGGCGCTCGGTCCGGTCGCCAGCGGCCTGAGCGAGATCTACATGTGGACGGTCGAATACGCCCACCCGGGCGGCCGCGGCGCCACCAAACGCGCTGGCGAGGCGGGCTGGCAGCCGGACGGATCGTACCTGACGCCCGAGGGAGAATGGTTGCGCGGCGACATCGAGCTCGCGTCCTACCTGCGAACGGTACAGGACTGGATCATCCGGCCGCAGATGCGCATGGTGCCCGGACTGGCCGGCGTCGATGCGGTCGGCGGCTACGTCAAGCAGTACCAGGTGCAGCCCGATCCGCGCGTCATGGCGGCCCTCGGCATCACCTTCCAGGACCTCATCGAAGCGCTCGAGCGCAACAACTTGAACACGGGCGCCGGCTTCATCGAGAACAACGGCGAAGCCTACACCGTGCGCGCCGCGGGCCGCGTGGCGAAGCCCGAAGAGTTGGCGGCGATTACCGTGGCGGAGCGCCACGGAACGCCGATCCGGGTGCGCGACCTCGCCACCGTGCGCATCGGCGCCGAGGCTCGCAGCGGCAGCGCGTCGGAGGACGGTGAGGAGGTCGTCCTCGGCACGGCGATCATGCTGCTCGGCGAAAACAGCCGCACCGTCGCCACCGCCGTCGACCGCGCGATGCAGGATGTCCGCGGCAGCCTGCCGCCCGACATCCTGGCCAAGACCGTGCTCGATCGCTCGCGCCTGGTAGACGCAACCATTCGGACGGTCCGCGACAACCTGGTCGAGGGAGCCCTCCTCGTGATCGTCGTCCTCTTCGCCATGCTGGGGAACTTCCGCGCCGCGCTCATCACGGCGATGGCGATCCCGCTGTCGATGCTGCTGGCGGCGATCGGCATGGTTCAGACGGGAACCAGCGGCAATCTGATGAGTCTCGGCGCCATCGACTTCGGGCTGATCGTCGACGGTTCGGTGATCATCGTCGAGAACTGCCTGCGCCGCCTCGCCGAGCGGCAGGCAGCGCTCGGCCGCGTCCTGACCTTGCAGGAGCGCCTCGATACGGTCTTCGCCGCCAGCCGCCAGGTGCGCAGCGCCACGGCGTTCGGCGAAGCGATCATCATCACCGTCTACATCCCGATCCTGTCTCTCACCGGCGTCGAGGGAAAGATGTTCCAGCCGATGGCGATGACCGTCATTTTCGCCCTCGGCGCCGCATTCGTCCTGTCGCTCACCTTCGTCCCGGCGATGGTCGCGATCTTCGTCAGCGGCGAGGTTCGCGAGCGCGAGAATCGCGTAATCACCTGGGCGAAGCGGCTCTACGTGCCTACGCTGCGCTGGGCCCTGCGCTGGCGCCACGCGGTCGTCCTCGCCGCGGCGCTGGGCTTCGCCGGCTCGCTCCTTCTCTTCCGCACTCTCGGACAGGAATTCGCCCCGACGCTGGAAGAGCTCGACGTGTTGGTTCACGCCATTCGCATCCCAAGCACCGGCGTCGACCAGGCCACAACGATGCAGCGCGCGCTCGAACGCCGGCTGCGCGACATGCCCGAGGTTGCCTTCGTGTTCTCCCGCACAGGCACCGGCGAGGTCGGTCAGGATGCGATGCCGCCCTACGTCTCCGACACCTTCATCATCTTGCGGCCGCGCAGCGACTGGCCGAACCCCGATGACGCCAAGGCCGAGGTGAGCGAGCGCATCGAGGAGATCATCGCCACCGTCCCGGGCAACGCCTACGAGCTCACGCAGCCGATCCAGATGCTTTTCGCCGAGCTCATTGCCGGCGTCCGCGCCGATGTCGCGATCATGGTCTTCGGCGACGAGTTCGACGCCATCCTGCCCACCGCGCAAGCGATCGCCGCGATCGTCGCTTCGATCCCCGGCGCCGCCGACACTGGCGTCGAGCAGGTGACCGGCTCACCGTTGCTCACCATCGAGGCCGATCGCGACGCCCTGTCCCGCTACGGGCTCGACGTCGCCGACGTTCACGACGTAGTCGCCGCCGCGGTCGGCGGCCGGCGCGCCGGCGACATCTTCCAGGGCGACCGCCGCTTCGACGTCGTCGTGCGACTGCCGAAGGAGTTCCGCGAGGATCTGTCGCGCTTGGAGAACCTGCCGATCCCGCTCAGCCATGCTCATCGCGGCGAGGCGGGTTTGTCGATTGCGACAGGCAACGCGGCCGAGGCGCCCTATCTGCCCCTCTCGGCCGTCGCCCATCTGCGGCTGACGGAGGGACCCAACCAGGTGAGTCGGGAGAACTCGAAACGGCGTATCGTCGTGCAGAGCAACGTGCGCGGCCGCGACATCGGATCCTTCGTCGACGAAGCGCAGCGCCGTATCGCCGACGAGGTGACTCTGCCGCCCGGAACCTGGCTGAGCTGGGGTGGAGAGTTCGAGAACCTGGCCCAGGCCAAACGGCGCCTGGCCGTCGTCGTGCCGATCTGTTTTCTGATCGTGCTCTGCCTGCTCTACGGAACGTTCGGAGCGCTGGCACCGGCGGCAATGGTGTTCACCGCGGTACCGCTCGCCCTGAGCGGCGGCATCTTCACCTTGTGGTTGCGGGATATGCCCTTCTCGATCTCCGCTGCCGTCGGCTTCATCGCACTGTCCGGCGTCGCCGTGCTCAACGGCTTGGTGATGGTCACGTTCATCGACGAGCTGCGCCAACAGGGTCGGGCGCTCGAAGACGCGATCGTCGAGGGCGCGGTCACCCGCCTGCGCCCGGTGCTGATGACGGCCTTGGTCGCGTCGCTCGGCTTCGTCCCGATGGCGATCGCCACCGGCACCGGCGCCGAGGTCCAGCAGCCGCTCGCCACGGTCGTCATCGGCGGTCTGGTATCGAGCACCGCCCTGACACTGCTCGTACTGCCGGCCCTTTACCGCCTCTTCTT
>CADEER010000015.1:49087-67707 GCA_902826395.1 uncultured bacterium | reverse complement strand
TCAATGCGGCCGAAGCGGCTCGCCCGGGGATGTTCAAGGGGCAGCCCTTGAACATCGTTCTCAAGGGGGGCGCTTAGGACCGCCCAACTACGTGTATCAGGCCTCTTTCTCGGCGAGGATGGAGAGCAAATAGATCTCGCCTGGGCCAACCGCCACAACATGGGCAGGGAAAGAAGCTGGCGCGCGGATTTGAACCGCGGACCTGCTGATTACGAATCAGCTGCTCTACCAACTGAGCTACGCCAGCATCCGAGTCGCGTCCGCCGCCTGGAGTTCCATGGCGATCCGCTATCTGAAGGGTGCTACCTAACGGGAGGCCCCGGGCGCGTCAAGACGTTCCCACGCAGGCTCCGCGTTGCCGGTGTATTCTCCTTCCGCGATCAGGTCCCATGGCCGCGTCGCAAGTCGCTTGCCGCCGCAGTGAACATCAACGGTGGTACGGTCGTGCACGATGCGATCGCTTACTACTAGGCTGCAGACCAGCGCCACGCTCCGCCGGACGACCCTGCCCTGTGGGCTGAGTCGTCCGGCAATCGCACGAGGTTGCAGATCTAATATGCGATGTTAGATCTGCAAGCCCGCCGTTCGGACCGCGAATGTTGCTGCCTGTGGCGCCGCCGGCGGCTACAATGCGCCACGCCATGCAGACCCTGGCCTTGTTCTTTGGATTGCTGACCGGCGGCAGCGCGCTCGCCTTGCTGGCAATGATGCTCCGTATAGGCGCTTCGTCGCAGATGCCGCGGCGAGCGGCGGATCCGCCGACACCGGCCGAGATGCGCGCGCACATCCTGTGGCACTCGTTCTATGTAAATCCGGACGATCCCCGCGGCTGGGTGCCGAAAACGAGCGGCTACGGCTGGACCGTCAACTTCCGCAACCGCCGCAACGCCGCCATCTTCGCGGCGTTGATCGCACTTTGCCTGGCCAGCGCCGGCGCGCTCGTCGCTGTGACGCTGGCGGGCGGTTGAGCAAATCGGGGGCGCGTTCCTGCAACCCGCCCCTATAAGACTGTCGATTTTCTCCCGTACACGTACTCGTACGCGTACCCGTACACGATCAATGCCCGAATTCTGCAGGAAACTCCGTGTACGAGTACGGGTACGAGTACGTGTACGGTTGCGAATCTACGATTTCCGACAGTCTCCTACATCCGGGTTCAGCACACCGCGGTCGGCGGGTGAGTTGCATCCGGTGCCGACGCGGTCGATCATCGCTCGCACCAACGCGCCAGCGATTGCGGCGCAGCAGGAGACATCCGATGACCGACCAGCACGGGCGCCCGAGCGGTGCCGCGGAAGAACCCCTCTACGACGCCGACATCCCGACGCCGACGCACGGCGAACGCGCACGCACACTGCTCGACTCCCTGAGCACCGGTACGCTGTGCACGATCGCTATCGAGCCGGCGGGCTTTCCGTACGGGTCGTTCGTCACTTTCGCGGCCAACGCCGGCAACCCGCTGTTCTTCATCTCGGCGCTCGCCGAGCACACGCGCAACCTCAAAGGCGACAGCCGCGCGTCACTGCTGGTCGCCGAGGGCGGTGGCGACGATCCGCTGGCTCGCGCCCGCGTCACGCTGGTCGGCCATTGCCGTCCGGTCGCGTCCGGCGAGCGCTCCGATGCGGTGGCGACGTACCTCGCCGTGCACCCGAACGCCGAGTACTACATCGACTTCAAAGACTTCGGCTTCTGGCGGCTCGAGGTCGAATCGCTGCGCTACATCGGCGGCTACGGCCGCATGTCGTGGGTCGACCCCGACGATTGGCGCCGCGCCGAGCCCGACCCGATCGCACCGCACGCGGCCGCCATCCTGGCGCACATGAACGACGACCACGCCCACAACCTCGTCGACTACTGCCGCGCCTTCACGAGGGCCACCGACGCGACAGCGGCACAGATGACCTCGATCGACCGCTACGGCTTCGAAATGTCGGTCGATACCGCGAAGGGCCCACGGCCGGTGCGACTCGCGTTCGCGAATCAGATCGCGACGACCCAGGACGCGCGCCGTGAGCTGGTCGCGCTCGCCGAGGCCGCGCGGCAAGCGTTGGCGTAGGCCGACTGGCATCGGCGACGTTGTCCCGCGGTGCCTCTGGGCGTACGATCGCCGCCGATGGACGGACAGACGGTCGGTCAGAAGCTGGCCACGGCACTTGCCCTTCTCGATGACGGCATCGATTTGATGCGATGCCGCCTGCGCCGCGAACGCCCCGATCTGAGTCCTGAGCAAGTCGATATCCTGATCGAGCAATGGCTTCGGCCCGCGCCCGGTCATCTGCAAGGTAGCGCCGCGCCGTTTTTTCGGCTGCGCAAGGCCGCGCATTGAGTCTCCTCGCCGACGCCCTGCGCGACATCTCGGGAGCAATCGACCACCCATGGGCGCTGGTCGGCGGCCTCGCGGTCTCCGCCCGAACCGAACCGCGGTTGACGCGCGATGTCGATCTGGCAGTGGCGGTCTCGGATGACGATCAAGCCGAGGCTACCGTGAGATCGCTCAACAACAGCGGGTACCGCACACTGGCGGTCGTCGAGCAGGATCGGGCCGGGCGGTTGGCTACGGTGCGCCTCGTGCCCCCAGCGGCGACGGCCGCAGGCGCGGTCATAGATCTGCTATTCGCCAGTTGCGGAATCGAGAACGAAATCGTCGCAGCCGCCGACGATGTCGAGGTGTTCGCAGGCTTGCAGGCGCGCGTGGCGCGATCGGGGCACCTCTTTGCGATGAAGGTCTTGTCGCGCGACGACCGCACCCGACCGCAGGATCAGCTCGATCTCGCAACCCTCGGCAAGGTGCTCACAGAAGCCGACCAACGAGAGGCCGAGCGAGCAGTCGATCTCATCATCCAACGCGGCTTCGCCCGCCAGCGAGACCTTCGCACCGAGCTAGCGGAGGCGTTGGCCCGCTTCTGCGTCGGCGCTTGAGGATTGGGGACAGGACCTACGCCCCGCAGCACTTCTTGTGCTTGCGACCGCTGCCGCAGGGACACGGGTCGTTGCGCCCCACCTTCGGTTCGGCGCGCCGGTACGGCTCGTGGTGGTGGTCGTGTCCGCAGTCGCCGTGATCATGGTCATGGTCATGATCGTGCTCATGATCATGCTCGTGATCATGATTGTGCTCGTGCTCGACGGAATCTGCCTCGGTCTTCGCTTTGCCAGCCATGCCTGCTCTTCTGTCGCGCTAGTCGCCGCGGCGCAAGCGGGGTCAGGTCGTACCGAAGAACATCGCTTGCAGCCGGCGCATGCCCTTTAGCCAGCGGTCGCGGTCGGTCGCCTTGCGCTCGACATACTTCTGAACTTCCGGGTGCGGGAGGATGAGAAAGCTCTCGGCGCGCAATCCCTCCATCACAGCGGCGGCGACCGCCTCGGGCTCGAGCATGCCGTCGACGCCGGCCACGCCGCCGCCTTCGAAATCCTCGGTCATCGCCGTGCGCACGGCTTGCGGGCAGAGCACCGACACACCGATGCCTCGATCGCCGTACGTGATCGACAGCCACTCGGCGAAAGCGACGGCGGCGCTCTTGGTCACCGAATACGGCGCCGAACCGATCTGAGACAGCAGGCCGGCGGCGGAAGCCGTGTTGAGAATGTAGCCCTGGCCGCGCTCCAACATGCTGGGCAACACGGCGCGCGCCGCCCAGACGTGCGCCATGACGTTGATCTCCCAAATGCGCTGCCAATCGGCGTCCGCCACCTCGGCGCCGCCCAACACCATGATGCCGGCGTTCGAGCACAGCAGATCGATCGGACCGCCATCGGCGATACAGCGCTCGACCAGCGCGGCGATCGCCGCCGGGCTGCGGACATCGAGCGGCGCGGCCACGCCCCCGATCTCGGCGGCGACCGTGCGAGCGCCACTCTCATCCACGTCGGCGACCACAAGTCTACGCGCACCCGCTGTTGCGAACGCTCCGCAGAGTGCGCGGCCGATGCCGCTGGCACCGCCGGTGACGACTACATGCTTACCCGCTATCTCCATTTCCTCACCGGCTATGTAATGTTCGTGGAACGTCCGACCGGCGCAGCCTCGCAGGTCGTCATCGAGGCAGTCAATCGCGGCGCAGTCGACTGGTCGCCCGGCTCGGTACCTTTGCGCTGCCGAAGCGGGATGTGTACCTTGCGACGGCTTTTTGGAGGAGTGGAAGGTTATGTCGGACGGACACAGGCGGTATCGATCCCTCTACTCGGCGGCGCTTCTCGTGATCGTCACGTCGACGGCCAACGCAGCCTTCTTCGACGTCGAGACGCAGGTCGGGCCGCAAACCGCCACCGAGCCCCAGGAGGTATCGATCGGCTGCCGAGTCGATGGCTTCGCCAACGGCAACGCCTTCGTCAGCTCCGACGGACGGCGTGTGGTCGTCTACGGAAGTGCAGGCGCAAGCATCGATGGAGATGCCTGTGACGACGAAGCTTCGCAGAGCATCTCGGCATCACAGGTCGTCGGTACGCTCGGCGGCCCAGACGGCGAGAGCGTCGCGATCTGTGTGAGAGCGCGTGTCCTGCAAAACGCCGAAGCGGATGGCGAAGGCTTTGATGCCGATTCGAACGTCGGCGGTGGATTCGCGGGCCCGCCACCTGTCCTGCCTATGGAGTTCAAGGTCAACGGCATGCCGGTGATCACCTTCGGCCCGAACAACCTGAGCGCCCCAGCCAGCGTGTCGGAGAGCTTCGTCGACGAGATCGAGCTTTCGGTCGGGGATGCGATCGAGGTGCGCACCTTCGCCGCGGCTTCGGCAAGTGCGGACACCGGCGGACCTTACTCGGGCCTCGCCACCGCACGCGCTCGCGGCGAGATCACTCTCACCCTCGGCGGCTGCGACGGAGTGATGGCACCGGTCGCTTCACCGGTGGGGCTGATCGCCTTGGCGTCGCTGCTGGCCCTGCTCGGCGCGCTGCGCGCAGCACCCGCCTTGCAGCGTTGAGCACGACCGGACCCGAGGCTTTATGAGCGAATCCGTATTGATGGTCGACAAGGAGGACGGCGTCGCGGTGGTCACGTTGAACCGTCCGCAGGCGATGAACGCGCTGTCGCGCGAGCTGCGCGGCGCTCTGTGTCGGGCGTTCACCGAGATGCGCGACCAGGATGACGTCGACGTGGTGATCCTCACCGGCGCCGGCCGTGCCTTCTGCGCCGGGCTCGACCTCAAGGAGTTGGGCGGCGAATCGTCGTCGGACGGGGGCGGTGTCGGCGCCGCGGTCCACGAAACCGACGTCGTCGCCGCAATCGACGGTTTCGATCGGCCGGTGATCGGCGCCATCAACGGCTTCGCCGTGACCGGCGGCTTCGAGCTCGCACTCGCCTGTGACGTCCTCATCGCATCGACCGCCGCGCGCTTTGCAGACACGCACGCGCGCGTCGGCATCCTGCCCGGCTGGGGGCTGAGCCAGAAGCTCTCGCGCACCATCGGCATCTACCGCGCCAAGGAGCTGTCGCTGACCGGCAACTACCTTTCCGCCGATCAGGCCCAGGAGTGGGGCCTGGTCAACCGCGTCGTGCAGCCGACCGAGCTGCTACAGGCCTGCCGCGCTCTGGCGCGCGACATGCAATCCTGCGTACCGGCGGTCATGCGCGGCTACAAGCAGCTCATCGATCGCGGCTACGCCATGACGATGGCCGACGGGATGGACGCCGAGCGCAAGCTGTCGCGCGAACAGGCGCGCGGCGTGACGTCGGAGCAGTTCGCCTCCAGACGCGCCGCGGTGCAGGAACGCGGCCGCAAACAGAAGTAGGCGCTCCGGGCACGCGCGCGGCTTCAGCTCACCCGCAGCGCGATCTTGCCGAAGTGCCGGCTCGACTCCATGAGGCGGTGGGCTTCGGCAGCTTGATCGAGCGGGAATACGCGATCGACGATCGGGCGGATGCGGCCGGCGGTGAGCGCGTCCGCGAATCGGCCTTCGAAACTGCGGACGAGGTCGGCTTTCTCGTGCGCGGCGCGGCTGCGCAAGGTCGAGCCGATGATCGTGAGTCGACGCATCAGCATCTGCCCGAGGTTGACCTCGGTCTGCATGCCGCCCATCAGCCCGATCAACACGAGACGGCCGCCGATGGCGAGGCTGTCGAGATTGGCTTTCAGGTACGTGGCGCCGATCGAGTCGAGGATTACGTCGACGCCGCGGCCACCGGTGATCTCGGCAACCCGAGCGGCGAAGTCCTGCTCGCTGTAATTGATCGAGACGGCGCCCAGCTCCTCGCAGCGCCGGCACTTGTCGTCGCTGCCGGCGGTCACGATGATTTCGACTCCCGCCTCGCGGCAGAGCTGGATCGCCGCGGTACCGACGCCGCTGCCGCCGCCGTGCACCAGAACGCGATCGCCTGCGCGCAGGCCGGCAAGATCGAAAAGATTGAGGTGGGCAGTCAAGAACACCTCCGGGACGCAGGCGGCTTCGACGAGATCGAGACCCTCGGGAACTCGCATTGCCGCGCCAGCGTCCACAGCCGCAAGCTCCGCATAGCCGCCTCCGGGAAGAAGAGCCATGACGGGATCCCCGGTGCGCCAACCCGCGACGTCCACGCCGACCTGCTCGACGACGCCGGCACACTCGAGACCGAGAATCTCGGAAGCACCGGGTGGCGGCGGATAGAGTCCGATGCGCTGCATGACGTCGGCGCGATTCAGCGCCGTGCCGGCGACACGGACGAGGATCTGGTCCGGACCGAGCACCGGAGGTTCGACCTCGCCGATGCGCAACACGTCCGGCTCTCCCGGTCGATCGATGACGATGGCTCTCATGCTCACTCCCATGCGGTCTCACAACGCTTCTGTTCGCGCATCGAATGAAATTTTCGCTGCAGCTCGAGATATCGCCGAGAAGCGAACTTTCCCACTCGCCGCGGCGCGATTTTTTGGCTACCCAAAGGCGGCAGCCCGAGGCGGGGCCATAGACGCAGCGAAACACGGAATGGGGGGCAGCATGTCCGATCGGCTCGAGGTGATCCAGTGGGCGACGGGGAACGTCGGTAACGAATCCCTGAAGGCGATTCTGATGCACCCCGGACTCGAGCTGGTCGGGTTGCGCGTCTACTCGGGCGAGAAGGATGGCGTCGACGCCGGAACGCTGTGCGGCATGCCCGAGTGCGGCGTGCGAGCGACGACCAACGCCAAAGCGATCCTCGACACCGACGCCGACTGCGTCGTCTACATGCCGCGCCATGCCGATATCGACGAAGTCTGCGCGCTGCTGCGCTCCGGCAAGAACGTCATCAGCACGGCCTTCCTGTTCTACGCCGAATGCCTCGACGAGAAGCGCCGCGAAAAGCTGCGCGCCGCGTGCATGGAGGGCCGCACCTCGGTGCACGGCACCGGCATCCACCCCGGCTTCGTCGGCATGGTCCTGCCGCTGGCGCTCTCCGGAATGTCGCGCACCATCGACAAGATTCGCATCGTCGAGAAAGCGGACTGGACGTACTACGCCAGCCCGCGCATCACCTTCGACAACATGCGCTTCGGACGTCCCGCGGCGGAGGCCACTCTCGAAGCGAATCCGTTTGCTCGCTTCAACGCCGGCATCTTCGAAGAGCAGATCTGGATGCTCGCCAAGGCGCTCGGCGCCAAACTCGATCGCGTCGTCATCGATCAGGAGCTGGTCGTCTCCGAGAGCTCGTACGACGTGCTCGCCGGCCGCGTCGAGGCGGGCACGGTCTCGGGCCAGCGCTATCAATGGAGGGGCGAGTCGGCGGGCGTGACGCAGATCCAGATCGATGCGCTGTGGACGCTTGGCGGCGAGTATCCGGCGCATTGGGAGCGGGCGCGCGAAGGCTGGACGGTGAAGATCGAGGGCGAGCCGTCGTTCCGCTCGCACTTCCTGCCGGCCGCAAGCTTCGAGCGGCGCGACCTCAGCATCGAGGATCACGTCCACGCCAGCGACATCGCCACGGCGATGCAAGCGGTGAACACGATCGCGGCCTTGTGCGCGTCGCCGCCGGGGCTGCGCGGGACCTTCGAGCTCGGGCCGGTGCACGCCGGGATCGGCTTTCGCCGCCCGCCACGGCGCGCCTGAACATCGCCGAACGATCGGCGATTTCGACGGGTCATGATCCCGTTTGGCGCACACGGGGGCGGCGGCGTTGACCGCACGGGGTGGCGTCGATAGGCGTGGTGCGATGCCTCTCGAGCACTTCGACGTCATCGTCGTCGGCGCCGGCATCTCTGGAATCGGCGCCGGCTATCATCTGCAGGAGTACTGCCCCGACCGCTCCTACGTAATCCTCGAGGGGCGCGAGCGCCTGGGCGGCACCTGGGATCTGTTCCGCTATCCGGGCATCCGATCGGACTCGGACATGTACACCCTCGGGTACTCGTTCAAGCCGTGGACGAATCCCAAGGCGATCGCCGACGCACCGGCGATCCTCGACTATCTTCGCGAGACCGCGAGCGAGTACGGTATCGACCGCCACATCCGCTTCGGTCTGCAGGTCAAGCGCGCATCGTGGTCGACCGAGAGCGCGCGCTGGACGATCGACGCCGAGCGCGGCAACGGGGAAGTCGTGCAGATGACCTGCAACTTCCTGCACATGTGCAGCGGCTACTACAGCTACGAGGCGGGCTACACGCCCGACTTCGCCGGCACCGAGCGCTTTCGCGGCCGCATCGTCCACCCACAGAAGTGGACCGAGGACATCGAGTACGCCGGCAAGCGCGTCGTGGTGATCGGCAGCGGTGCGACCGCCGTGACCCTGGTGCCGGAGCTCGCCAAACAGGCGGCCCACGTCACCATGCTGCAGCGTTCGCCGACCTACATCGTTTCGCGCCCCGCCGAGGACGCGATCGCAAACTTCCTGCGGCGCTGGCTGCCGGCGCGCCTGGCGTACTCGATCACGCGCTGGAAGAACGTCCTGCTGTTTACGCTCTTCTACAAGCTCGCGCGCAGCCGCCCGAAGCAGGTGAAGAAGGCCATTCTCGATCAGGTGCGCGCCGAGCTCGGTCCCGACTACGACGTCGCCAAGCACTTCAAGCCGAACTACAAACCGTGGGACCAACGGATGTGTCTGGTTCCCGACGGCGATCTCTTTGCCGCGATCCGCAACGGCAGCGCCTCGGTCGTCACCGACCACATCGAGACCTTCACCGAGAACGGCCTGCGGCTGCGCTCCGGCGAAGAGCTCGAAGCCGACCTGATCGTCACCGCCACCGGCCTCGACCTCGTGCCGCTCTCCAATCTGGAGCTCAAAGTCGACGGGCGCGCCATCGCGATTCCGGAGACCGTCACCTACAAGGGCATGATGATGAGCGGGGTGCCGAATCTCGCCACGTCGGTCGGCTACACGAACGCGTCGTGGACGCTGAAGTGCGACCTCACCTGCGAGTACGTCTGCCGTCTTCTCAACCACATGAAGGAACACGGCTACGCGATCTGCACGCCGCAGCTACGCGACCCGTCGGTGATCCCCGAAGCTTGGATCGATTTCACGTCCGGCTACGTGCAGCGATCGATCCACAAGTTCCCCAAGCAAGGGTCCAAGGATCCGTGGCGGCTGCACCAGAACTACCTGCTGGACAAGCTCAACCTGACCTTCGGCCGCATCGACGATGGGACGATGGAGTTCAAGCCGCCGCAGCGGCTCGAAACTCCGATCGCATCACAGCCGGCGGCGCTGGCGCCCGAACCCCACTAGCGGCGCCCGTCGCCGCCGTGGCGCTCGCCGCGCATCGCTCCGCCGCCGCCCCGCATGCCGCCCTCGGAGCGCGGCATGCGGAACGAACCGGATCGGCTCATCGATTCGCCGCGCGTGGCGCGGGACGGAGAGGACATCTCGGCCCGCGGCGCCCGCATCGACCCGCCCCGATCGGCGCGCGGCGCGCTGCGCAACACCGGCGCGCTGCCCGATTCTCCGCTCGCTCGCGGCGAACCGTACGACTCTCGTCGCTCGCGACTCGGGCTGGCGAGATCGCGCCGCGACGGCGAGTAGGACGGCTCTTCGCGGCGCGCCGAGCTCCCGCTCGCACCTGAGCGCGGACTTACATCCGAGCGGCGGCGCTCACTGCGTATCACCGTGTCCGACGGTGCCGACTCGCGCGACGGACGCTGGCGCACCGCCTCCTCGCGCGTGATGCGCTGTCGCGTGTCGCTGCGCGGCGGCGGGGCCGATCGCTCGACACGCTGACGCTCGCGCTCTTGCGGCGGGGCCGCTCGCTCGACACGACGAGGCTCGCGCGCCGGCGCCTCGGGCCGCGAGCGCAACTCGCGCTCCGGCCGTGCGGCGCGCTGCCGGTCTGCCTCGGCGCGCGACGGTGCACTGCGCGACGCATTGTCGCGCGACGGCAGCGGTGGCGCTTGACGGGCCTCGCGCCGTCGTTCGCGCACGGCCGGATCCGGAGCCGACGAGCGCTGCTCCTCGAGCGATCGCTCGACCCGACGACGCGCCTCGTCCTGATAGCGGCTTGCGCGACTCTCATTGCGCCGCGCGGACTCATCGCCGGCACCGCGCAACGGCGGCGGCGCCGGACGACGGGTGCGCGCCGTGTCCGCATTGAGATCCGCCGCTTCACCACGCCGCGCCTCGCGGACCGGCTGCTGCCGCGTCGCATTCCCGCGCGTCGGCTGAACGATGCGCGGCGACACACGCGCCGACTCGTCGCGGTCCACGTCGCGGCGCCGAGCACTGCGTTCGGCCCCATCCGATTCGATCGGAACGCGCGCGATGCGCGGCTCGCGTGTCGATACGACACGGCGGTCGAGTACCTCGCGCGGCGGCCGGCGCCCCGGGCGGTCGCCACCGCGCAAACTCTCGCGGCGCGGCCGGAACGGCAGCTCGCCGCGCACCGGTCGCAGGCGGTCGACGTCGTCATCGCGCCAGCGGCGGCCGGGGTCGATCCCGCGGCGGCCGAAGTGGTCGCGATCGACCACCACGGAGCCACGCCGGCGATGCCAGTGCTCGTGATGATTGATGTGATCGACGTGGACGACCTTGGTCCTGTGGATGTGGACGTTGTTCACGTAATACGGGCCGCCCCAACCCGCCCAATGGGCGTAGTGCCGGAATCGGGCCGGTCCCCACCACGGCGCGAGCGGCTCACCCCATCCGAGCGCCACCCAACCGAAGGGCACACCATACGACACGCCGACCGAGACACCCGGGCTGCCGTAGAAGGCCACCAGGGCTGGGGCGTAATACGGTCGCACGACGACCGGACCGGGACACCAACCCCAGTAGCCGGACACGTGTACCCAGCGGCCGTAGTGAAACGGCGCCCAGCCCCACGGCGAGTAGTCGACCCACGACCAGCCATAGAACGGGTCATAGAGCCAGCGGCCGTAGCTATACGGCGACCAACCGGCCACCACGTGGCGCGGCCTCCAGATGGCACCGTAGGTCGGCTCCTGCCGCCACTCGCCGTACTGGTCGAGGTCGGAAAGTCCGTACACATCCTCGGAAACGTAGCGAGCGCTCACGGATTCGGCTTGTCGGTCGGTGCGCGCGTAGTTCCAGCGATCCCATCCATCGATCTCCGGAGCCGCGTACGTCGCAACCGCCGGCGTCTCACCGCCGGTAACGACAATCTGCTCGCTGGCGCCGATCGCAACGGAACCGCCCGTAACGGGAGTAGCAAGCGCCCGCCCGCCGCGCCTGCTGATGAACGTCGACGTCGTTCCGTCGGCGGTGACCCGGTAATAGCCTGCCGTCTCGACGGTGAATGCCGCGTTCGGCGTGCTCACCTCGAAGGTCTGACCCGGTTTCAGGCTGCGCAGATCCAACGCCAGGTCGCCGTCTGCCAGGCGTAGTTGCAAGTAGTCGGGCTCGAGCGCGTAGACACTGAGTTGCGTCTCACCACCGGCGCGTACGAAGGCGCGCGATCCGACCTGTATTTCGACATTCGCCGACGGCTCGGTGTAGAGCTCGTCGCCGGCCGCCAGCGGCGTGTTGATCTGCGCCCGGCTCCAATCGTCGGCGCCCGGGCGCCAGAACGACGCCTCGCCGTCCACCATGCTGAGGCGCGGCGGCGTCTTCTCGAATCCTATGGCCTCGTCATCGTCGCCAAGGCTTGGCTCGGCGAGAAGGAACGGAGTGGCAAACAGCGCCGCGATCAGACTGCGACCGCGCCAGCGCCGTCGAAGCTGCGTGCGTGTAGCCGTGGACATGGGTTCTTGCCCTTTCTCCTCTTCGAGGCCCGCAACGCCAGCATCATACACCTGCGGCCGCGAGACAGAAGGAGGACGGCGGCCGACTCGGCCGCCGTGTACCGCCAAGGCGGGCCAACTCGGGCCCGCGCCAGCGTGTGTCATGCGGCTTCGACGACGCGGGGTCTGGCGAATTCAATCGGCGCATCCGACGCATCGCGCTTCGGTTGCGGGCGGCGCCGTTAAATGGCGATTTCCGACAGCGAAATTGCGTCCCTGAGCGTTATCTGCGGGCGCTTTTCGGGCATTACTCGCAGGAGTTCAGGTACTTGGAGCGGTCCGACCCGCGGTGAGAGGACTTATCTGCGGGCGCTTTTCGGGCATTACTCGCAGGAGTTCAGGTACTTGGAGCGGTCCGACCCGCGGTGAGAGGAGCGGTCACAGCGGGTAGCGGACGCGGGTTAGTTCTTCGGAGATCGTCCACAGTTTCTTCGCCGACTCCTCGTCGCCAGCACGAGCGGTGGCTTTCACTTTGACTGGGTGGCCGCGCATCTCCCCCGGCCCGTCGGGTCCGAAGTAGTCACCGCCCTGAACGCCGCCCGCCGCAACAGCGTAGAGCGTCGGCAGCGCCCCCATCTCGGCAGGTTGCGCGAAGATGTCGTTGATCCACTCCCAAAGACCCTCGCCGAACGACGACCCGGCCATGCGCGGCCCCGCGGTCTGCAAGTTGGTGCTGGCGTAGCCGGGATGACAGCCGACGCTGATGACGGCGGCGCCGGTTGCCTGCAGACGGCGCTGCAACTCGAAGGTGAAGAGGAGATTGGCCAACTTGCTCTGCGCGTACGCACCCCACTTCCAATAGAAGCGGTCACCGTGGAGGTCGTCGAAGTTCATCTTGCCAACTTTGTGGAAAGTGCTGCTGACGTTGACCACCCGCGCACCCGGAGTAGCGCGCAGCAGATCGAGCACACGCCCGGTGAGGGCGAAGTGGCCGAGATGGTTGGTGCCAATGTGCATCTCGAAGCCGTCGGCAGTCTTGCGTTTGGGCAGCGCCATCACCCCGGCGTTGTTGCAGAGCACGTCGAGGCGCTGGCGGCGGGCGCCGAGCGTCGCGGCGAACTTCTCGATCGATGCCAGGTTGGCGAGATCGAGCTCCATCACCTCGAGCCGCGCATGCGGATGTGCGATCGCGATCTGCTCCGCCGCCGCGCCCGCTTTCCGCATATCGCGGCAGGCCAGGATCGTGTCGGCTCCGTGCGCCGCGAGTTGCAGCGCCGCCTCGTAGCCGATGCCACTGTTGCCGCCGGTCACGACAATGGTCTTGCCGGCGAGGTCGGGAATGTCGTCGCTGGTCCAAGGCATGGTGCGCTGCATAGCAGGATCGGCCGGCGAGCGGCGAGCCCTGGAGTGCAAACTCCGCTTGCCGTGAACCGTGAACGGGCCCCAGCTACACGTTCACGGTTCAGGGCTCACGGCATCGGTTTTCGAACCTCCATGGCGCGATTCACCACACCGCTCCAAGCTGCTACGTAAGCAGCCATGGTCTCCGTCGTCCTGCCTCATCATCGCTACGAGGTGATCGTCGAGCCCGGCGCGTTGGGGCGGCTCGGCAGCATTGCCCGATCGATCGCGCCGGCCGATCGTTGCGCTCTGCTCAGCGATGCGCGTGTCGCAGCGCTGCACGGCGACGCTGCGCGCGCGGCTCTCGAAGCGGCCAACTATGACGTTCTCGTCACTACCTTTCCGCCGGGCGAGACCAACAAGACCCTGGACACGGTGCGCGGCATCTACGACGAGCTACTCGACGCGCGGCTCGAGCGGCGCAGCCCGGTGGTGGCGTTGGGCGGCGGCGTCACCGGCGACACCGCCGGTTTCGTCGCGGCTACCTATCTGCGCGGAGTGCCGTTCATCCAGTGTCCAACCACCCTCCTGGCGATGGTCGACTCCAGCGTCGGCGGCAAGGTCGGGGTCAACGTCCCGCAGGGCAAGAATCTCATCGGCGCCTTTCACCAGCCGGTGGTGGTGATCGCCGACCCGCTCGTGCTGTCGACGCTGCCGCTGCGCGAAACGCGCTGCGGCCTCGCCGAATGCGTGAAGCACGCCGTCATCCGCGACGCCTCGCTGTTCGACTTCATCGAGGCCGAGGCGGATCCGATCCTGCGCCTCGAGCCCGAGACGGTCGCCGAGTTGGTGCGGCGCAACGTCGCCATCAAAGCCGCCGTGGTGTCGGAGGACGAACGCGAGAGCGGCGTGCGTGCGCACCTCAACCTCGGCCACACCTTCGGCCACGCGATCGAGGCGACCACCGGCTACGGCCCGATCCAGCACGGCGAGGCGGTGGCGCTCGGACTGATCGCCGCCTGTCACGCCGCAGCGCTGCACGGCCTGTGCGACGGCGACGTCCCGCAACGCGTGCGCGCCCTCCTCTCCAGACTCGGCCTTCCCGTCGCGGCACCGCTCGCCGACGACGCGACGCTGCTGGCGGCCATGCGCCTCGACAAGAAGGTACGCGACACCCGCATCCGCTTCGTGCTTCCGACCGAGATCGGCGCTGTCGCGATGCGGGACGACCTCGAGCCAGCGACCATCTCCGCCGCCTGGTCGGCGATCCGCGAGTAGTGGGATCGATTCGGAGCTTCCGTGAGTGATCCGGACATCGCCAGCAGTGCGCAGCGCAAGCGGTTTGAGCTGCTGTACGACCTCGGTTGCGCGTTCGCGGCGCGCATCGAGCTCGACGAGCTGTTCCCGCTGATCGTCGACAAGTGCTGCGAGGTGTTCGACGCCGAAGGAGCGTCGGTCATGCTGCTCGACGAGCAACGGCACGAGCTGTTCTTTCCGTATGTCGCCGAAGGCGACCCGGACGTCCGCGAGCAGTTGCGCAACTTGCGCTTCCCGGCCGACAAGGGGATCGCCGGTTCCGTGCTGCGCAGCGGTAAGGGAGTGCGCGTCGACGACGTCGCCGCGCACTCGCGCTTCTTCTCCGATGTCGACGAAGAGACCGGCTTCAAGACGCGCAATCTGATCTGTGCGCCGCTGCGCACGCACCAGGGTGTGATCGGTGTCCTGCAGGTACTCAACGCGCGCGCCGGTTCGTTCGGCGACGACGACCTCGCCTTTCTCGAGGCACTGGCGGGGGGAACCGCGGTGGCGATCGAGAACGCTCGCCTCTACGCGCGCATCAAGGAATCCGAAGATCGCCTGCGCCTGCAGGTCGGCGCGCTGCGGCGCGAGATGGCGCACCGCGACCGCTTTGGCAGCATGGTTGGCTCCAGCGCGGCGATGAAAGAGGTCTTCCAGCTCATGGAGAGCGCCGCGGCGACGTCGATCACGGTGCTGATCGAAGGCGAGACCGGCACCGGCAAGGAGCTGGTGGCGCGCGGCATCCACCGCGCCAGCACGCGCGCCGACGGGCCGTTCCTCGCCGTGAACTGCGCGGCCGTATCCGAGACTCTCCTCGAGAGCGAGTTGTTCGGCCACAAGCGAGGCTCGTTCACCGGCGCCACTCAGGATCACCGCGGCATCTTCGAAGCGGCCGAAGGCGGCACCGTCTTTCTCGACGAAGTCGGGGAGATGCCCGGCTCGATGCAGGCCAAGCTGCTGCGCGTGCTGCAGGAGGGCGAGATCATTCCTGTCGGCGAAGCCAGGCCGCGCAAGGTCGACGTGCGGATCATCTCCGCAACCAACCGCAATCTCGACGAGGAAGTGGAGGCCGGCAACTTCCGCGAGGACCTCTTCTACCGATTGGCGGTCTTCCCCATCGAAGTGCCGCCGCTGCGCGAGCGCCGCGAGGACATCCCGGCGCTGTGCGAGCACCTGATCGCCAAACACCACGAGCAGACCGGTTGCGCCGGCATGGAGGAGTCGGCGCTGCACGCCCTGACCGGCCACGACTGGCCCGGCAACATCCGGCAGCTCGAGAACGAGATCGAGCGCGCCGCCGTGTTGGCCGGACGCGGCAACCAGATCGAGACTCGGCATCTGTCGACCAAAGTGCGCGGCCGTACGGGCGCGCCGGAATCGGCGCCGCCGACGGCGACTGGAGGCGAGTTTCTTCCGTTGCGCGCGGCGCGATCGGGCTTCGAAGCCGCGTACATCAAGCAGGCGCTGGCGCGGAACGACGGCAACGTCTCGCGCACGGCGCGCGCCCTGGGACTGTCCCGGGTGATGTTGCAGAAGAAGATGAAGGAGTATGGGCTGCGCGATGCGGAGCCGGGGACGAGGGGCGAGGGGCGGGGGGCGGGAGGCTGACCAGCCGGCGGCGATCCGCCTACGCCATACCAGACGACGAGGGTGTCATGATCGACCTTACAAAAGATGGGGATGTGTTCGTGTTGACGATGAATGCTGTCGAGAACCGCTTCAATCGGCGGTTCATCGACGCCCTCAACGCGGCGCTCGACGAAGTCGAAGCCTTCGACGGACCGGCGGCGCTGGTGACCACCGGCGGCACGGATAAGTTCTACTCGAACGGCCTCGATCTGGACTGGATGCTCGGCGAGGGAAAGGACCAGGTTGGCCAACTCGTGCCCGACGTCATCCGCCTGATGGGCCGGATGCTCGCATCGTCCGTGCCTTCGGTCGCCGCGATCAATGGCCATGCCTTCGCGGCGGGAGCCATGCTGGCGATGGCGCACGACTTCCGGGTCATGCGCGCCGACCGCGGATATTTCTGCCTGCCCGAGGTCGACCTCGGTCTGCCGCTGGCCGTTGGCATGACGGCAGTGCTGCGCGCCAAGCTGCCCAGCCACGTGCTCAACGAGCTGCTGCTGACCGGCGGTCGGATCGGCGGCGGCCGCTGCCGGGAGCTCGCGATCGTCGACGAAGCCGTCGAGGGCGACCAGGTCCTACCGCGCGCGATCGAACGGGCCGCCGCGCTGGCTGGAAAGGGTCGCGGCATCTACGCATCCTTGAAACGCTCGATGTACGGCGAAGCGATCGAGATCGCGCGCGCCGCAAGGATGCCGGCGAGCTGAGCCGGTAGAAAACGAAAAGGGCGGCGCCACCTGGCGCCGCCCTTTCCCTGCCGCAAGCTGCTGGCGTTGTCCGGTACTACGGCGTTTCCGTCGCGGTAGCCGTGAACGTCGGCGTATTGGTGAATGTGTTGGTCGGCGTGTTCGTGAACGTGTTGGTCGGCGTGTTGGTCGCCGTGTTGGTCGCCGTATTGGTCGGGGTGTTGGTCGGCGCCGGAGTGTCCGTCGGTGCAACCGTGTTGGTGTTGGTAGCAGTCGGGATCGGCGTCGGTGCCGCGAGCAGGGTTCCCTGTCGCGACACGCTCAACGAGCCGTTGCCGCCCGGCGCCGTCGTCGACGGCGGCGAGTCGATCGACACCAGCACTTCGACCGATTCATTGACCTCGCCTTCGCCCGGTTCGGCATCGACGACGGTGAAGGTGAAGACGTTGAGTCCGTTGATGGACTCGCCGAAGGATTGTGCATCCGGCAACGTGAACGATGCCGGTAGACCGCGCAGCTCCAGACCCTCGCTCGGCGTGATGGTGATCGTCGTGCCGCCGACCAGCGGGTTGTTGAGGCTATCCGCGACGGTGAGCGTGAAGGACTGGCCGCCGCCGTCGGGGACGACGAAGGAACCAGACGGTTGCAACGTCACCTGCGTAGAGCCCGAGAAGGTTACCGGGACGACGTCGAAGATCAGCGCGTTGCTGTCCCATACGCCGGGGCCCTGGGCGGTATCCCAGGTGCCGTTGTCGTTGACGTCGACCAGGATGTCGAACGGATTGTCCGGATCGTAGACGCCGTTGCCATCGGAATCGATGAACGGCTCCGGTACGTCGATGAACGTCTCGCCGAGGTTGTAGACGCCGTCGCCGTTGGCATCGACGAACGGCTCCTCACCGCGCGTGAAGCCGAGGACGCGGACGATGCCATCCGGCGGGAAGCGGCCGCCCTCGGTGATCAGAGTCGCCGAGGCGCGTCCCTGCGCATTGGAAGTCGAGGGATCGACGACCGACGAGGCGTTGGAGAGGAAGCTCACCGACGTCCCGAGCGGAACCGCGTTGCCGAAGCGGTCGTTGAGGAACGCGGTCACGACGTCCTCGATGCCGAGGGTCACGCGACCAGCGACGTTGACGAACGCCACCGCCATGCTGAAGCGGTCCTGGGCCGGCGGCGCGCCGATGATCGTGATGCTGGCGGATTGAGTGAAGATCGAGGAGTTGGACACCAGCTCGGCACGAACCCGAGCACTCGCCGTGCGCCGGCCGGAGGTCAGCACGGTCGAGACCGTGCCGTCCGCCGCCGTGACGGCTTCGCCCGGTGAGATGGCTTCGCCACCGATCGACTGCACACTGAAACGCACCGCCGCACCGGCGATCGGCCTCGCCTGATCGTCGGTGACCCGGAAGGTGATGGTCGATTGCTCACTGATACCCGAGCCGCGCACGCCGATACTGGCGGGTTCGGCGCGGACGAAGGCCATCGCACCCGGTCGCGGCGTGAAGGTGACCGTCGACGTCTGAGTCGGGGTCGCCGTGGCCACGCCGGTCGGCGTGTCCTCGGGAGTGGTCGTCATGGTCGGCGTTGCTGTTGGCACCGCCGTCGAGGTCGGCCGCG
>CADEER010000015.1:0-48987 GCA_902826395.1 uncultured bacterium | reverse complement strand
GGAGTGGTCGTCATGGTCGGCGTTGCTGTTGGCACCGCCGTCGAGGTCGGCCGCGAGATGAACTGAACCGGCGCGAACAGAGTGACGTCGCCGTTTACCCCCGGCCCTGCCGCGTCATCACCGGTGACCTCAATGCGATACGTGAACGACCGGGTGCTACTGCCAAAGGTGTCGTCAACCGTCACACCGAAATGGAACAGGTTGAGGCCTTCGACGTCGGCGCCAAACGTCTGCGCGTCCGCGATCGTCGTGCTGATCCGATCGGAGCTAATCCCGCCGCCCGATACGTCGAGCGAGACGGTGAGGTTGTTCGCACTGGTGATCGAGTTGTTGTCGGCGTCGCCGAGGTGCAGCTCGAACTCGACGCGTTCGCCAAAGAAGGCGGTCGCCGAGGGCGGCTCGACGCGGGCCACGGTCGCGCCCGAGAATGTCACATCACTCTGCACGAAGACGATCGCGTCTTCGTCCCATACGCCGGGACCCTGTGCGGCATCCCAGATGCCGTTGCCGTTGGTGTCGACGAACGTCTCGAGCGGCTCGTCCGGATCGAGAACGCCGTTGCCGTTTGCGTCGATGAAGGGCTCGGGGATGTCGGTAAAGGACTCGCTTGGATCGCGCTCCCCGTTGCCGTTGGTGTCGACGAACGATTCCTCCCCGACGGTCGTGGCGAGGATGCTGACGATACCGGAAGGCGAATCCGTCGGGCCGGAGAGCAACACCGCCGAAGCGACGCCGCTTTCGTCGGTCGGTTCCGGCCTGACGACGCTGCCGCCGTTCGCGGTCATGCTGACGACCGTCCCCGGCGCCACGGCGTTGCCGAAGCGGTCGTTGACGAAGACGAAGATCTCGTTCTCGATGCCGGCGAATACGCGTCCCGCGATGTTGAGGAACTCCGGCGCCATTGAGATGCGTCCGGCGCTCGGACGGCCGCCGACCACGTTGACGACCTGCGAACGGGCCACCAGGTCGGCGGTGCCGTTGTCGTCGATGTCGACCGAAGCGGTCACCTGGATCGGCGACGTTCGGCTGCCGGCGAGGACGGCAGTCTGGGCGATACCCTCGCTGTTGGTGAATGCCTGCGACGGCGAGACGCGCACGCCGCCCAATCCATTGACGAAGAAATCCACTGGGATACCGGCCAGTCCGTCGCCGTCGGAATCGACGACTTCGAAGCGGACGATCGATTGATCGGGGCCGGCGGCGCCCTGGACGGTGATGTTCGGCGGCGAAGCGGAGACAAACCGCACCGACTGCGGCTCGCCGCCGCCCGGTACGGTCCCGCTGGCCGAGTACTCGATCGTCACACCGGTAGCCAGCGCGCGCAGGATGCCGCCGCCGTACATGATGACGTCGACTTCGCCTTCCTGTTGGCTGGCGTTGCTGATCTCGACAGTCGCGGTAGCGACACCATCGGAATCGGTGCGCGAGCGAGTGATCCACGGCGGGTTGTTTCCGGCGCCGAAGTTGCCGAGCGCCGGATCGGTCTCGAAGGTAACTTCGACGTTGGGCACGGGATCGCCCCTATCGTCGAGAGCCACCGCCGTTATCAGGGACACGCCGGGCTCGGTTTCGGTGACGCGAACTCGCGACGGGCTGGCCACGGCGACGAGATCGAAGACCGCGCCGGGCAGGGTGACGATGCGCGACGTCGACACGTCGCCCGATGTGGCGACGAGATTGATGTCGGCGCCCTGCAGTCCCTCCGGGAAGATGACGCAAGTGATGGCGAGGCCGGGTTGTGGGGTGACGGGGAAAGTCTGTTGCGCGGGGAACTGTGTCACATCGCACGGCGCCGGAGCGTTGGTCTGCGGGAAGCCGACCACTGCGACCTGGTCGCTGACGAGATCGTCGTCGCTGAGCAGGCCGACGCTGATCGAGACAGGTGTCCCGTCGGCAACGGTATTGCCGCCGCCGTCCGTGACGATGGCAGCCAGCGTTGTGACCAGCGTGCCGTCCTGATTGAAGAAGAACAGGCTGTTGAGTGCGATCGTGATGCGGCCCGGGCGGCCGGCGGTCACGGTCAGGACGACGCTGGTCGCGCGGATGCAGCGCAGTCCGGCGTCGTCGGGATGCGAGCAGGGAACGGTTTCGGAATCGTCCGCGTCGGACACCACCTCGGCGCCCACCACCACGGTTCCGATGCTGGTCCCGGCGCGCACGGTGATCTGCGCGTTGCCGGCGCTGTCGGAGATTGCAACGAAGCGATTGCCGGCAGCGGTTTCACAGGTCTCGCCGTCCGGGCAGAACTGATCCGGGCGGCCGCACAACTGCAGCGTTTCCGAGCACAGGCCTTCGCCGGGATTAGAAGGAAGGAGAGTCGCGCCCGCCGACGACGTCGACGGATCGAGGAAGAAGCGCACCTTGGCGCCCGGCACCTCGTTGTTGCCGCCGTCCCTCACCTCGGCGCGCACCTGCGACAGCTCGAGTTGGCCATTGCCGCGGACGCGCAGGGCGGCGTTGCCCGCGTTCAGGCTGATCGACGACGGATCGCCGCTGCCGCTGCTGGTGCGACCGTCACAGGGTTCACGGCCGGGCACGATGAAGATCTGCGCCGTTCCTTCGATGCCGCCAGCCCGAGCGCGGAACTCGTAGGGCAGAATGTTGCCGAGCGAGTCGACGCGCACCGGCGAGCCAGCCGGAATCTGCAGCGTAGTCTCGGCGACGCCGTCCTGATTTGCGACCAGTCCGGTCTTTTGCACCAACGGAAAGAATCGGCCGAGGCCCTGATCAGTCAAGAAGAGGACGTTGACTTTGTTGAGGGGTTCGTTGTTGGCGTCGAGAACGATGCCGCGCATGACGATCGAGCCGCCGCTCTCGGAGCCGCAGACGGCGTCCGAAGTCTCGAGCAGAACGGTTGAGGGTGGCTTCGCCGCCGCACCGGGGACGATCGAGAAAGTGACCTCGCCCGAGGCGGTCGGCGACGTGGCGGTGACCGTCACTTCACCCGGGGACGCCTCTCCCGGGCCGTATTCGATGATGATGCTGGCGACGCCGTCGATGACGCGGCCGCCTTCTTCGGTGATCGACCGCGTCCTGGTGGTGATCGGACGCAACGTGCCCTGCTTGGGCGAGAAGTCGAAGAGCAGATTGACGTTGTTGACGGGTTCGTTGTTCTGGTCGAACGCGAAAGCGCGGACCTCGACCTGACCGCCGATCTCGGCGCTCACCGAGAACTTATCCGTCTCCATATAGATAGTGGTGACCTCGCTGACGTCGCCAGGAGTCGGCGTAAAGGTCGCGGGAGCCACTGTCCCGGTGCGAGTGCCGTCCGGCGTCGGCACGACGCCGCCGCCGCTCACGGTGACACGCAGGAACACTTCGATGCCCATTGAAGGGACAGCCGCGGTGACGATCGACTGGCCCTGGAAGGTGCCCTCGACGTTGCCGACGAGCTGTCCGTGCTCGTTGGTGGTTCCGGAAGCCGGAGTAATCTCGGTGTTGGAGCCGTCGCCGACCTCGACCGCGACGCCGGGCACGCCGTCGTCGTTGTTGTTCAACACGGTGACCACGTAGCGCGTCGTCTGACCCGCGCTGAGAGTCAGATCGTCGAGGCCGAGGCAGAGCCGCCCCGATCCGTCGCAGACCTGATGATTCGCGGTCACCGCGCCAGTACCCGTGTTGGGCGTGTTGGGAGGGTTGATGTTGCCGCCACCACCTCCACCGCCGCACGCGCTGAGCGATGCCGAGACCAGGAACGCGATTCCCACTGCCACCCGTCGGCCCATCCTAAAACCTCCCAATCGAACCATTGCTCTGATCGTCACTCTCATTGGACGTGCTCGGCGACGTCGCGTCTGACGCGGCGCCGCGCATCGTTGACCCGATCACTGACTCTCTTCGCAGTTGTCGAAGTTGGCGACTTCGAGATTCATGCCGCCGCTGATCGTGAAACTCTCGCCGTCGGCGTCGCGACCGCTGATCGCGACAAACGACTCAATGATGTTCGGTTCGAAACCGTCCTCGCACGACTGACCGCCGACCAGGTCCTTGCGGCCCAGGTCGAGGATCGTGAACGGGATCGGCGTCTCCTGCGTCACGCAGATTCCGGTGCCGCACTCGAAGGATGCGGCGCAGGCGATCGACGGGTTGCCGGCGCAGCGGCCGCCAGGCACGGCGAAGCCACCGGCGACAGCGGTGTTCAGGTCGGTGAGGCCCGAGTTCGGGTAGCTGACCTGGACGCTGTGGACGGTGATGTCCGACTTGCCCCGATTGATGACCATTGCCGCCACCTGCGTCGAGGAGAACGGCTCGAACATGACCTCGCCGCCGCCGCCGCCACCGCCGGAAGCGCACAGGTTCTGACACACGTCGATCTGCGCACCGGTCGCGCCGACCGCATCCGGCTGATCTTCGGCCCCGGACTCGAAGCGAACGAGCTGCAAAGTGCCCTGCCCCGTGCCGCCGAAGTCGTCGCTACCGCAACCCCATACCGTCAGGCTCAATCCCGACAACGCCACCGCCATACCTCTCAACCACCGCATCGTAGCCTCCGTATCTTTTTTCGTTTCCGTTCCGTGTTTCGTTTCAGTTCGTCCTGCGTCCCGTTCCACTCAGGAACGTCGCAATCTCGTCGACGATCTCGTCGACGCCGCGATCGGACGTATCGATCTGCAAATCCGCCTTCGCGTACGCCGGCGCCCGCTGAGCAAGGAGCTCTTCGATGCGCCGTCGCGGATCCGCTCCCGCCAGCAGCGGCCGCGTCGCTCCTTGCTGGCGAGCGCGCGCCTCGATCAGATCGGCGCGCGCCGTCAAACACACCAGTGGCGCCGCCGCCTTGAGCGTCGACGAGTTGTCGTCGTCGACCACCGCGCCGCCGCCCGTCGCCACGACGGCGGCAGGCACCCGCAGAGCCTCGGCTATGGCCGCCTTCTCGGCTTTGCGGAAGTACTCCTCGCCGCGCGATGCGAATATCTCGGTCACCGAGACTCCCTCGACCTGCTCGACGAGCGAGTCGGTATCGACGAACGGAACCGAGAGACGCTGCGCCAGGGCGCGGCCAACACTCGTCTTACCCGTTCCCATGAATCCGGTGATCACCACGGTCGTCATCCCACTTGTCGCTCAGCGCAGCAGGTTCTTTGCGCCTGACAGGGCGAGCCTCATCCACTCCACTCCGAGCTCCACTGATCGCCTGGGTTCAGTTGCCGCCGCCGCGCCGTTCCCACAGTTGCGAAGCGCTCGGGAGGTTCTTGACCCGGAAGGGGCCGATGACGCGCGGCGTGATGAAGACCAGAAGATCTTCGCGCCGCTTCAGACGCGTGTCGCTCTTGAACAGCCAACCCAAGCCGGGCAGTTGGTCGAAGAACGGAAAGCCACGCGTGGCGATCGCATCGGTGTCGCGGTAGATACCGCCGAGAACCACGGTCTGCCCGTCGCGCACCAGCACCTGCGACGTCGCCTGACGGGTGATTTCCGTCGGGATGCCGTCTACCTGGCGAGCAAAATCCGCCTGGCTCGACTTGGCGAACATGTCGAGCAAAATGAAGCCGTCGCCGGAAACCTGCGGCGTCACCTCGAGCGTGATACCGGTCTCGATGCGCTCTGTCGCCGTCTGATTGCCGCCCGCCTGACCTCCCTGACCGGTGTTGATGACGGTGCCGGTCGAGGGCAAGCGAACGCGTATCACGGTGAGACTTTGAATGGTCGCCGGCACGTTGTTGAGCGTCACGACGCGCGGTCGCGAGATCACCCGGCCCTTGCCCTTCTCTTCGAGAGCGGTGATGCGGGCGTTGAGCGTCTGCACTCCGGTCAACGAGCCGAGCGCCAGGTCGAGAGCGCCGCCACCGCCGGGGCCGACGGCGGCGGGAAAGTCGAACATGAACGGCAGGCCGTTCGATCCGCTGCCGAGACCGCTGCCACCAAAATTCACCGTGCCCGGGAAGTTTGCGCCCGTGCTGGTGCCGGTCTGCGGACCGACGTTGGCGTTGTAGCCCCACTGGATACCGAGGTCGCGGGAGAAGTCGGTCGTCGCCTCGACGATGCTCGACTCGATCATCACCTGCGGGATCTGCACGTCGAGGCGGCGAACCAGGTCACGCGCCGACTCGATGCCGCGGTTGACGTCGCGCACGATCAAGGTGTTGGTGAATTCGTCGACCATGACGCTGCCGCGCGACGACAAAACGCCGACTTCGTCGACATCCTCTCGCGTGCTGCGACCGCCGCCCTGGCTACCCTGCGAGCGCAGGGATCGCGCCGCACCGCTGATCAGGTCGGCCACGAGCTTTGCTTTGTGGTAGTGCACGCGCAGGTACGCGACCTCGAGCGGCTCGATCTCCCGCGCGGCCTCCTGCGCCTTGGCAATCTCTTCACGTTCTTCGCGCAGGCGCTTGATCGTCGAGATGCGCACGACGTTCCCCTCGCGCACACTCTCGAGGCTCTGCACCTGCAGGATGATGTCGAGCGCCTGGTCCCACGGCACGTCGAACAGACGCAGCGTGATCGTGCCCTGCACGTCGTCCGTGGCGACGATGTTCAGATTGCTCACGTCGGCCAACAGCCGGATGACGTTGTTGATGTCGGCATCTTTGAGGTCGAGCGAAATCGGCTGGCCGTAGTACGACTTCTTGCGGCGGCCGTATTGCGAAGCGCTACCGAGCAGACCGCTCAGCGTGTCCGGCTCTTCCGACTCTTCGGCACGAGCTCGCGGAGTCGTGTCGATCAGGTCGTCCATCGCGATCTGGGAGTCGTCCTCGATTCCAGAGACCGCAGGCTTCGAAGGCGGAATCACTACCGGCTGCTGGTCCTGGAAGATCGAAACGACAGGGGCTTTGCTCTCCGAAGCTCCGCCGGCCGGCGAAACGCCCGTGGTCTCGGGGCTCGTCGCGACGGCGACCGGCGGCGGCGGCGCACCGGGCGTGGCGCGGTCGGTGAACACCACCTGCTCGCGCACCGGCATCACCGTGCCCTGCGGCTCGCCGATGAAGGCGACCAAAGTGTCGCTCAAGCTATCGACCGTGTACGGCGGCACCGATGAGCCGCGCATCTGGATCGTCAGGCGAATCTTGCCGCCGTCGCTGCCGAGCTGGATCTGGTCGATCAGCTCGTTGTCGACGGGAAAGCGCTGCGCGGCGATCTCTCCAGTAGTTTCGCCGTACATCTCGACGACCAACCGGCTCGGATTGTCGAGCGTGATGTACGACACATCGCGCGGCGAACCGGTCAGCTTGGCGAAGACGCCCTGCTGGCCGTTGTCTTCAATGATTCGAACTTCGCGAACCTCGAGCGGCGCGGCGATTGCCCCCTCGCCACCCAGACCCGAAGACGAGATCGCGGGTCCGCTGACGTCCGTTCGGGTCGATTCCTCTTCGAGGATAGCCGGCTTCGGAGCACAGGCCCCCACCAGCGCCACCACCCCCACGACCACCAGCGTCCGCACGGACGCCCTCGTCACCACACCCATCCCACTTGCCCGTCGCATCATCATCTCTCCTGCTCTCACTGCGCCTTGCCGGTCGCCCGGCCCGCTTGCGGCCCCACTTCCTCGTCTTCCTCGGGCATCACGAGAACGGCCTTGCGAACTTGCTCGCGACCGTAGAAATCGACGTACGTTTCCTCGACGATGATCTGCCGCGGCTGAACATCCGTGACGATGCCGTGCTGGCGGCCGATGAGGGTACCGGGCGTGACGATGTAGCCCATCCCCAAGTCGTCCTGCAGCATCGCGCGCGGCGGCTCGAGATCGAGCAACACGCCGACGACCGTCAGCTGCGCGAGATCGTATCTCTGCAGCGGCGTCAGGAACTCGTCCTCGGCAATCTTCTTGGGCTGCAGATCCAAGGTGAACGGCCGGAACGGATCGCGCAGCCCCGCGGTCGCATCGACCGCGGGATCGCCGGGCGTCTCGCCCGGCAGTACACCGGGCAACTCGCCGACGGTCGGTACACCCGGCACCGCAGCTTCCAACCCGGGCGGCAGAGCCGACCCGTCAGGCAGCGGCGCAACGGGCGCACCGCTCGCAGCAGGCGACTCGGGCGCCGCCGCGTCCGCCGGCGGCAACGCCGGCGCTGCCGCAGGAGGTTCCGCGACCGACTCGTTCGGGTTCAGCGACGCATTGCCGGCAATGCCCGCCGCCACCAGCCCGCCGACTTCGACGGTGCGCGGTTCGGCCGCTGCCGCGTCGAGGCCGGTGAAACCGACCAACACCAATCCGATAGCTATAGCCGCGTAGGAGGTCACCGCTTCTTCCCCTTCTTCTTGGCCTCGCGCTCCTGCCGGATGCGTTCGCGCTCTTCCTCGTCGAGGAAGCGGAAGGTGGTGGCGGAACACGAGGTCTGCAGCTTGACGGGGTCTTCTTCCACGACGTTCGGCCCCTTCATGCCGATGTCCTTGACGTTGACGATTCGAGTCAGCTCGGCGACCTGGTTGAAGAACTCTTCGACCTGGAAGTAGGTGCCGCGCACGAGGATCTCGACCGGCACCTCGGCATAGAAGTCGCGGTAGATCTCGGGGCGCTGCCGGAACTGCGCGATTTCGAGGCCGGACTCGCGCGCCACCGCGGAGATGCCGCTCAACAGGTCGGGAATCTCCTTGGTGTCGGGCAGTTGTGCCACGGCCTTGCGCAGGGCGGCGCGCAGATCTTCGAGCTCCGCCTTCGCCTTGCTCAGGTTGGCTGCCAGCGCCTTCTTCTTCTCCAGGTCTTCGACCTTGGTCTGCAGATCGGCGCGCAACTGATCGATCTGATCGGCGCGCGGCCAGTAGATGAAGTAGGCGTACGCAAAGAACACCATGAAGACGAAGCCCACCAGCATCAGGACACGCTGGCGAACCGGCATGTCCATCAAGCGATCGACGAGATCGTTCATGACTTCTTCTCCCGCTTGGCCGCACCGGCGGCGTTCGCCTCGACTTCGAGATCCGCGGCCGGAACGCCTTCAGGCCGCTCGCCATCTCGGCCGAAGTAGTCGATCGAGGCTTTGACGATGAATCGTGTGAACGACAGCGGCGCGCCTTCTGCCGATGGAGACTCCGACGCCGTTCGGCGCGAGGTCTCGACGAGGTCCACGGCGACGAAGTAGTCGGACGCCGACAGTTGGCGCATGAAGCGGGCGATGGTCTCGTTGTCGAGCGCCATCCCCGTCAACGTCGCGTTGGCATTGCCTTCGTTGAAATCGAGCAGCCAGAGATTCTCGGGCGTCGCAATGCTCAGATCGCGCAGCACGCGTGCCGGGCCGATCCGCTTGTCGTTGAGGTCTTGAACGACCTGAAGCTTCGCCTGCACGTCGGCGCGCAGGCGATCCAGATCGCGGACCTCCGCAACCTTCTTGGTATAAATCTGGATCTCGTCCTGAGTGACGCGGATCTGCTCTTCGATCTGGCCCATCTGGCGGCCCTGGATCATGTACGGCACGACCATGATCAGCGCCGAGATGGTCGCTCCGAGGGCGACCAGCGACATCTGGTTGCGCCGGCCAACGGCCCGCTCCGCCTCGCGGAGCGGCAACAGATTTATACGAATCATTTGTCCACCGGCCTTCTCACCGCGAGGCCCATCGCGATGGCAAACTCCGACGCGCGGCGGCGCAGGGCGGCAGCGTCGACCTCCTCGTCGATGAAGATGCGACCAAACGGATCGGTCACCTCGACGGGGGCCTCGGCGCGCTCGGCGAGGCGATTGGCCAGCTCCGGCGTCATCGCACCGCCACCGCTCAGATAGAGCACGTCGATGCGCTCGTCGGTCGCCGCGGTCCAGAAAAACGACAGCGCGTAGTGCACTTCCTCGATGAGCGCATCCACCGCCGGAAGAAGGGCCATACTGATCTGCTCTTCGTCGAAATCGCCGGCAGCGACCCCGAGCTTGATCCGCTCCGCCTCGTCGGCGGGGATGCCGAGGTCGCGCACGAGCGCTTCCGTGATGTCGCGACCGCCGACCGGAACGTCACCGGTGAAGGTCGACCGCCCCTCCTTCAGAATGTTGATCGAGGAGTAGCGGGAGCCGATGTTGACGAGCGCCGCGACTTGATTCTCGAGCGGGTCGTAGTTGAGCTCGTACATGTTGTCGAGCGCGAAGTAGTCGACGTCGATCACCACTGGCGTCAGGCCGGCGACACGCAGCGTGTCGGCGTAGCTGCTGACGATGTCCTTCTTCGCCGCAGCCATCAGCACCTCGACGTCGTCGTTGCCCATCGCGGTGCTGGTGACCTGGAAGTCGAGATTGACGTTGTCGAGCTCCTCGGGAATGAAGTTGCGCGCTTCGAGAAGCACCGCCTGCTCGGTCTCCTGCGGGCTCTGGTTCGGCAGCGACACGCGCTTGATCATGACCGCCGGTCCGGGGACCGCGGTGATCGCCTTGCGGGCGCGGATGCCCTTGTGCTCGAGCAGGCCGCGCAACGCCTCGCCGACCATGTCCGGCTCCGTGACCATGTTGGAGTGGATCGCGGAGGTCGGGGTGGGCACGCTGCCGAAGTTCAGAACCTCGATGCCGTGCACGCCGGTGCGCGCCTCTATGACCTTGATCGAGCTCGAACCGATATCGACGCTGACGTAGTTCTCTTCGCGCCGGAACGGGTTCAAGTCCCCGAGAGACAAGGTGAAAAGCCGTTTGACCTGGTCTGTTACGGCAGCCATCTCAACGCCCCCCGCCGTCCGTCCAGCCGTGGACTCGCATATCATGTCGCATGCTGTTTTCCATCCAGTTCATGAGTTGACCTCCAAGGCCCCTCACCCTCCCGTGTGTAGGCGTTCGTCGCGGCCGCCGAGCGCCGCGGGTTCCGTAGAAAGCGAAATCCAGGCCAACTTGGCAGCAACAACTTTCATGGGACTGGCCACATGATTTGTCGCTCCCAACAGCAGTCCCCGGCACACAAATACCCGCCGTCTGGCACGAAAATGTCGAAGAACCTGACGGGTGCTACGCGGTATGTCGGGAGGTCGGCAAAAATGGCGCAGTCGCCACACCAGTTTCCCCACCGGCTGGTGTGCCGGCGACGAGATGATGACGCTGGCACCAACCCCGGGCGGCCCGAGACGGGCCACGCCGCCACCTCGACGAGAGCCCGCCTCCAGACCGCAGCCACCAGTGGCCCCACCTGGATCCCGGCTTCCGAGCGTGTCGGAAAACGAAGATGCGTGACCGTACACGTACTCGTACCCGTACTCGTACACGGTGTTTCTCGGGCGTTGATCGTGTACGGGTACGCGTACGAGTACGTGTACGTGTACGGGAGAAACCGGCAGTCCCGAAGCCGAATTGACGCGCCTATTACCGGCCCGTCTTCCACCGACCCGAATTGGCGCACAAAACCCGGGCGCGCCGCCCGATGACGCCCTCATACGGGCCAGGCTACCGACCCGTCTGATAGTTATCAACTTTCTAGATAATCTATTGCGCCAGGCCGAGAGAGCGCTTCTCGCGCGCGATCATGTACTGCTCCGCCGACCCCTTGCGCGTCGCCTCGACCGCCGTCAGGCGAACCGCCCCGAAGAGGGCGCGGGCGCGGCGCAGAATGCCTTCGGTTTCGCCGCTCATGAACGTCTTCATCAACAGCGAGCCGCCGGGCTGCAGCAGCGCCTCGGCGACGGACAGCGCGATCTCGTTGAGCTCCGCGGCGCGCGCTTCGTCGCGAAACCGGACACCGCTGAGCTGCGGCGACAGGTCGGCAATGACGACATCATAGGCGCCCCCCGGCGCTGCGGCGCGCAGGCGTTCGATGACGGCGCCGTCGGTGACGTCGCCGGTCAGGATGACCGCACCGGACAGCGGATCGGTCTCGCGCAGATCGACGCCGACCACGGTCCCCGTCGGCCCAGCCAGGCTCACCGCCACCTGTAGCCAGCCACCCGGCCAGCAACCGAGGTCGAGCACGCGCGCGCCGCGGCCAATCAAGTGATACCGCTCGTTGATTTCGAGCAGCTTGTACGCGGCCCGCGATCGATACCCTTCCTCTTTGGCGCGACGGTAGAACGCATCCTTGCGCTGGTAGCCGCCGGCGCTGCCGGTCGAGCGACCACCGCCGCTCGCGGCCCGCCGCCGGCGACCCGCGCCATGCCCACTTCGCCCCTTCCCCGGCATGGGCGCACGATGGCCGGAACCGCACACCTGGGCAACCGCCGCGCGCCGCGCCGGCGAATCCGCTGCCGCTCTGGATTGCGTCACGCGGCGCTGCCGCCCAAGATGACGCCTCGTGCCGGCACATCGCATTGGAAAAACCCTGGCGGCAGCGCTGTATGCAGGCGTGATGCTCACCGCGGCCATCGCGCGCGGCGACGATCCGCTGCACGTCGTCCGCGACTTTTGCAGCGCCGACGGGCGCGGCGACCGGCTGAGTCCCTACGAATGGCAGAACATTGCACCCCTCCTGGCCTGGCGGCTCGAGCCGGCCTGGGACCGCGTCGTCCTGATGCAGGGCTATGAGATCAGCACGCCGCGCCGAAGCGACGACAGGGTCGAGGTCGACGTCACCTACACGGTCACCGGCGAGGTGAAGCCGGGAGAGGTCGATCGCACCATGGAGAACGGCAAGAAAGCACGGCTCGAAACAGTGACCCTGATGCTGGTGCCGGACGGCGATGGGGGTTGGTTGATTGGCGGAGCACCGCCCGTGCCGCACGTATTCGAGACCTCCGTCGAGCCCGAAACGCTCGCCGAGCTGCTGCAGCCGGGAACCGAATACACGAGCAACAGCGCCGCCGTCTGGGGTCGGTTGCGCGACGCCGGCTGGGACATTCCGTACACACCGGTCGCCGCGATCCCAGATTCTTCCCACTTCGTCGAAGTAGGGACCGCCGATCCCGGCGATCTGGTGGTCTACTACGCGCACGGCGCGCCGTATCACGTCGGATGGATCGAAGCCGACGATGCGGTGTGGTCCTCGTCCCTCAATGCCGGCTCGGTGGTCACGTCGCTATCGGCTTTCGCAGGTGCGACGCGCTACTGGCGGCCGCGCCGTTTCGATGCCGGCGCACCCGAGCCAACGCCTTCGCGGCCGTCTCTCCGGCGGCGATAGTCATCGGTGCTCGAGTGACTGCCGGCGCGCCGCCCAACCGCTCGCTGCCGCTCGCCGGTACGCGCATACTCGCCTTCACCCAGCTTGGCGCCGGACCCTACGCGATGACGCTGCTCGGCGATCTCGGCGCCGAGATCATCAAAGTGGAGGATCCCGTCACCGGCGGCGACGAGGCGCGCAACGTGCCGCCGTTCGCCGAAGACGGCGATTCCCTCTACTTCCAGGCGCTCAATCGCAACGCGCGCTCGATGACGCTCAACTTGCGGGTGGAGAGCGGCCGAGATCTGCTGCGACGCCTCGCCGCGCATTGCGACGCCATCTACTGCAACACGCGCGGCGACCTGCCAGCCAAGCTCGGCCTCGACTACGCGAGCTTGCAGGATGCCAACCCGCGCATCGTCTGCTGCTCGCTCACCGGCTACGGGCGCAGCGGCCCGCGCCATGCCGAGCCGGCCTACGACTATCTACTGCAGAGCGCGGCTGGCTTCATGGGCCTCACCGGCGATCCCGGCGGACCGCCGACCAAGGCCGGCGTCTCGGTCGTCGATTTCTCCGGCGGCATGATGTCGGCACTCGGACTGGTGATCGGTCTGCTGCGCGTGCGCGACACCGGCATCGGCGGCGACGTCGACGTCAGCTTGCTCGACACCGCTCTGTCGATGCTCAACTACCTCGCCGCCTGGAATCTCAGCCGCGGCATCGAGCCGACCCGCCTGCCCGACTCGGCGCATCCGTCGCTGGTGCCGTCGCAGACCTTCGCCACCGCCGACGGCTACATCGTCGTCATGTGCATGAAGCAGAAGTTCTGGCAGCGACTCGCCGCCTGCCTCGATCTCGACGAGCTCGCCGCCGACCCCCGATTCGCCACCATCGCCGATCGGTTCGACAACCGCGACGAGCTGATCCCGCTGCTGAAAGAGCGCTTTCAAACCCACACCACCGCCGAATGGTTGAATCGACTGCGCGGTCAGGTGCCGAGCGCGCCCGTCAACTCGGTGGCTGAGGCGCTGCGCGACGAGCAAGTCCTGCACCGGCAGATGATCGTCGAGTACGAGCATGAAATGTTCGGCCGAGTTCGCCAGGTCGGCTCCCCCCTCAAACTCGACGGCGTCGAGCCAGTGTATGGACCCGCTTCGCGCTGCGGCGCCGACACCGATGAGATCTTGCGCGACCTTCTCGATTTGAAGGATGAAGAGATCGCTGAATTGCGGAGGCATCGCGCCATCTGATTGCCGTGAACCGTGAACAGTGAACCGTGCACGGAAATCCACCGTTCAGGAGTTCACGGTTCACGGTTCACGGTTCACGACCATGGACTTCTCCTACACCGACAAAGAAACCGAATTCCGACTCGAGCTGCGCCGCTGGCTCGCGGCGAACGCGCCGCGCGGGCCGCTGCCGGCGACGCTCGACGAGGAAGCCGAGTACCTGAGCGCGTGGCAGCGCAAGTTGTTCGACGCCGGCTGGGCCGCCGTGCACTGGCCGCGCGAGTACGGCGGCCGCGGCGCCTCGCTTACCGAGCAGGCGATCTTCCAGCAGGAGATGGCGCGCGCCCGCGCGCCGCAGATGATGAATCGCGTCGGCATCAACCTGGTCGGGCCGACGCTGATCGCGCACGGCACCGACGAACAGCGCCGCCGCTACCTGCCGAAGATCCTGAGCTGCGAGGAGATCTGGTGCCAGCTCTACTCCGAGCCCGGCGCCGGCTCCGACCTCGCCGCCCTGCGCACCCGCGCCGAGGCCGACGGCGACGTATTCCGGGTCAGCGGTCAGAAGGTGTGGACCAGCTACGCGCAGTTCGCCAAATTCGGCATCCTCCTCGCGCGCACCGACGCCGACGCGGCCAAGCACAAGGGGATCAGTTGCTTCATCGTCGACATGCGCACGCCTGGGATCACCATCCGGCCGCTGCGCCAGATCACCGGCAGCGCCGAGTTCAGCGAGACCTTCTTCGACGCCGCGGAAGTGCCGCGCACCAATCTGATCGGGAAGGAGAACGCCGGCTGGGGCGTTGCCAGCACGACCCTGGCCCACGAGCGCGGCACGTCGTTTCCGTTCAAGGAGCAAGTCCTCCACAAGATCTACGTCGACGAGCTCGGCGACCTGTTGCGCGATGGCGGCGGCGCCGCCGATCCGACGCTGCGCCAGGAGTACGCTGCGCGCTACATCGACGTCGAAGTCATGCGCCTGCACAACTGCCGCATGATGAGCCGACTCGCCAAAGGCGAATTGCCCGGCCCGGAGAGCTCGATCGTAAAACTCTTCTGGGCCGACATGACGCAGCGGCTCGGCGATCTCTCGCTCGAAGCGCTCGGCCCGGCGGCGCAGCTCGTCGCCGGCGACGACGCGGCGCTCGACGATGGCCGCTGGCAGCAGCGCATGCTCTGGTCGCGCTGCGCCAGCATCGCCGGAGGCACGTCGGAGATTCAGCGCAACATCATCGCACAGCGGCTGCTCGGATTGCCGCGATGAAGACGCCGGGAACCGTGAACCGGGAACCAAAATCGGGAACCGTGAACCGTGAACCGGGAACATCAAATCTCAAGCTCACGGTTCGCGGTTCACGGTTCACGATTGCAGCAATCGTGCCCCGCAAATCGCTTGCAGCCGGAGCCGGCGCATGGACCTGAGTTTCAGCGCCGAGGAAGAGGCTTTCCGGCATGAGCTGCGGAGCTGGCTGGGCGCCAACGTCGGCGCGCTCGCCGGCGTCGAGTTCGAATCACTCGAGGAAGAGGTACGGGTCCTCGTCGCCTGGCAGAAGCGGCTGCACGGCGGCGGCTGGGTCGGCGTGCACTGGCCGCGCCAGTACGGCGGGCGCGGCGCCACGACGGTCGAGAACTACATCCTTCAAGAAGAGATGGCGCGCGCCCAGGCGCCGGAGATCATCGGCCGCATCGGCATCAATCTGGTCGGGCCGACGCTGATCGCGCACGGCACCGAGGAGCAGAAGGTCCGGCATCTGCCGAACATTCTCGCCGCCAACGAGATCTGGTGTCAGCTCTTCTCCGAGCCCAACGCCGGCTCGGACCTGGCGTCGCTGCGCTGCCGCGCCGAGCGCGACGGCGATTGGTTCATCGTCAACGGCCAGAAGACCTGGACCAGCTACGCGCAGTTCGCCGACTGGGGCATCCTGCTCGCGCGCACCGACCCGGCGGCGTCGAAGTCGCGCGGCATCAGCTTCCTGATCGTCGACATGAAGAGCCCGGGCATCACCGTTCGCCCGCTGCGGCAGATGACCGGCAGCGAGGAGTTCAACGAGGTCTTTCTCGAAGACGTGCGCGTGCCGGCGGCCAACCTGGTCGGCGAGCTCGACGCCGGTTGGCAGATCGCGCAGACCACTCTCAGCCACGAGCGCGGCACGTCGCCGCGCCAGCTCGTCATCCACCGCATCCTGCTCGACGCGCTGCTGCTGTTGGCGCTCGAAACGCGCCGCGGCGACGGCCCGGCGGCGGCGGACCCGATCGTGCGCCAGAAGATCGCGGCGATCTTCACCGAGGTCGAGATCTTCAAGCTGCACAACTGGCGGACGCTCACCCAGGTGCGCCGCCACGGCAAGCCGGGGCCGGAGAGCTCCCTGGTGAAGCTCTTCTGGAGCGAGATGAGCCAGCGACTGCACGACGCGGCGATGGAGATCCTCGGCGGCGACGGCCTGTACTGGCACGGCGACCCGCGCGCCGCCTGGAACGGGCGTTGGATGCGCTCTTATCAGTACTACCGCGCCGCGACGATCTTCGCCGGCACGTCCGAGGTGCAGCGCAACATCATCGCGCAACGCGTCCTCGGATTGCCGCGCGACTAGCGCGCTTCGCGCGTATGGGACGCGTCGCGAGGCGACGCGTATGGGACTCCGCGCGAAGCGCGGTCAGAACTCGACGACGGCGCTCGAATCCCCGTCGAGATGCACCGTATCGACGAAGCGAATCCGATTCTCGGTGCTGTGCATGATCAGCGAGTAGGTACGACAGCCGTGGCCGAAGAAGCGCACACCGGTCAGGAAGCCGTCGGTGACGCCGGTGGCAGCAAACAGCAGGTCCGGTCCCGGCGCCAGGTCGCGCTCGGTGTAGATGCGCTTCAGGTCGGTGATTCCCATCTTGCGAAAGCGCTCCTCGTCCTGGTCGTCCCGCGCCGGCACCAGTCGGCCCTGCATGTGGCCGTTGAGACAACGCAAAGCGGCGGCGGCAAGCACACCTTCGGGAGCGCCGCCGATGCCCATCACCGCGTGCACATTGGTGCGGCGCACGGCGGCGCTGATGCCGGCGGACAGGTCGCCGTCGCCGATCAGCTTGATGCGCGCGCCGGCGGTGCGGATGTCCTCGATGAGCTTTTCGTGGCGCGGCCGGTCGAGGACGATGATCACCAGATCCTTGACCTTGCGGCCGAGGCTCTTGGCGATCGCCTCGAGATTCTCCTTCGGCGAAGCATCCAGATGCACACGGCCCTTGGCGGAAGGGCCGACGATGATCTTCTCCATGTAGCAGTCGGGCGCGTGCAGTAATCCGCCCTTGTTGGAGGCGGCGAGAACCGCGATGGCATTGGGCGCGCCGGTGGCGCAGAGGTTGGTGCCTTCGAGCGGATCGACCGCGATGTCGACCTCCACGTCATCGGCGCCGCCGCGCCCGACGGGCTCGCCGATGTACAGCATCGGCGCCTCGTCTCGCTCTCCCTCGCCGATCACCACCGTGCCCCGCATCGGCAGCGCGTCCATGGATTTGCGCATCGCCTCGACGGCGACACGATCCGAATCGCGGCGATCGCCCTGCCCCATCGTCCGGGCACAGGCGATGGCCGCGGCTTCGGCGACGCCGAGAAATTCGCGAGAGAGTTGATCGAGAACGGCCATTTGTGTCCCCCGTATCGTGTGGTGTTGGCGAGCGGTAACCGGGGGAACCTAGCGAGTCGGAAGTCGGGAGTCGAGAGTCGGGAATCAAGCGGGCCAAAACGTCACCCATGTTCCCGGCTGCACATGCGCTGCCGCCGATTTCCCAGCAATCTCGGCTTCCACTCTCCTTCGTCCCGCGCAGCTCTGCGACGTCGATTCCCTACCTCCGCCGACCATCTAGATGCGCGAAGACGCGCTGCACCTGCGCGTCGCCGCGCACCTCCTCGATGCTGCGCGCCATGCGGCGACTCCACAGCGGCGTCTGCAGACCGGTGGCGGAGGGAACGTTGATCGGCACGTGCTCGCCGCCGAGGTCGTCGACGGCGACCGCGAGCAGGCGCGATGGCGCACCGGACAGCAGCTCATTGACGGCGGCGGTGAGATCGAGCGACGACGCCGGCTGCCAGCTCTCACCGGTGATTGAATGTCGATGTAGCACCGCACGCAGTCGCTCGATCTCCTCGCGGCGAGCGGCGCGCGCTGCGTCCAGGTTTTCGCCGCCGGCGACACCGCCCGCGGCGCGCAGCTCGAGGTCGGTGCCGGCCCAGAATCCCGCCAGCGGCGGCAGGTCGTGTGTGTTCGCCGCCACCAGCGCCTCGCGGTCGTAGTCGCCGGGCGGCGCGAAGTCGGCGCCGCGGCGCTCGAAGTACAGGATCTGGTTGCGCAGGATTCCCCACTGCCGCAACTGCTCGCGAAATCCCTCCGGCACGGTGCCGAGATCCTCGCCGACGACGATACAGCGATGGCGATGACTGGCGGCGGCCAGATCGGCGATCATCGCGTCGGTGGGATAGCGAACGTACGCGCCCTCCGACGCCGGCCGTCCGGCGGGGATCCAGAACTGTCGCACCAGACCCATCGCGTGATCGATGCGCAGCGATCCGCAGTGGCGCATGTGTTGATCGAGCATCATCCGCCAATAGCTCGACTCGCCCGGCGGCGCGGCGAGCAGCGTGCGCGGGTCGAGCGGCGCCAGACCCCAATCCTGGCCCGTGTCCGAGTACGGATCCGGCGGCGCGCCGATCCGCACGCCGGCGACGAAACGATCGGGCATCGACCAGACGTCACTGCCGCCCGGCGCGACGCCGACCGGCAGGTCGCCGAAGACGCCGATCCGCAAGCCGCACGCTCGCGCATCCGCCGCCGCAGCGGCGAGCTGGCGATCGGTCTCGAACTGCAGGTACTCGAACAACTCGACGCGATCGCGCTTGGCGCGGCGAAACTCCGCCACCGCCGGCGCGTCGGCGCGCTGTAGCGCCGCCGGCCAGGAGCTCCAGTCGGACGACCCTTCGCCGAAGTGCTCAGCGAGCGCGCAATACGTGGCGAGATCGGTCAACGAGCGCCCATGCGCGCGGCGAAACTCCTCGAACGCCTCGCCGCGCACCGAGCCGCGCCGCCGGGCCAGGACGAATGCTTCATACAGCTCGACCATGGCGGCGCGCTTGAAGTCGAGCAGCTCGCGCCAATCGAGCACCGCGGCGTCGCGCAGCGCTCGCAACTGCTCGCCAAACGCCGAGCTTGCCATGCGAGCGCGCAGCGCCGCGCAATCGGCCAGCTCGGGTACTTCCCGAACGTCGATGTAGAGCCAGCTCGCGAACAGGCGGCTGATCGGGAAGTACGGGTTGCCGTCGGCGCGCCGCTCGTCGAGTGCGTCGAGCGGATTGACGCCGACGAAGGCGGCGCCGATCTCCGCCGCCCAGCCGATCAGCGCCCGCAGGTCGCCGAGGTCGCCGACCCCCCAGTTGAGCGCGCTGCGCAGCGTGTAGAGGTTCGCCTGCAGCCCGAAAGCGCGGCCGCCCACTGCGTCGAGCACCTCACCGGCGGTCAGACACGGACTCGGCGGCGGTGCGCCATCCGCTTGCGGCGGCAGATCGGCGAGCGCGCGCGCCGCAGCGGCCTCGTCCGAAGCGTCGACCCGCATCGCCGCCAGCAATGCTTCGCGGCTCGCGTCGGAGGTTTCGTGCCACGCGCCGTCGGTGCCGACGTACCCGGCCTCGATGCCGCAGCGGTGCGCGAGCTCGCGCAGCAGCGGGCGGTCAGTCACTTCGGCCACCCGCAGATCCCATCGCCTCGCCCCGAGGGACTGTCGACCGCCTCTCGGCGGGCAGTCGTAGGGCGGTAGCGAGGCGTGTGGCGATCGCCAACAGAATCGGGGTCGGTATCGGAATCGGTATCGCTATCGACGCAGGTTTCGATACCGATACCGAAAGCGATACAGACCCCGAAACGATCCAAAGAAAGTCACAATCTCCTGAGAGAGATGCGATTTCTAATGCGCATCCCCGCGTAGAACACCCCCCGCTCCGATGGTAGGGTCGCGCCTCACGGCTGGGCAGAAGAGAGAACATTTCCGTGACCGACATTCGAGACCGATTGAATCGCCTGAGCCAGAACCTCTGGTGGAGCTGGCAACCCGCGGTGGACACCATGTTCCGCTCCATCGACGGCGACCTCTGGCGCAAGGTCAATCATAATCCGGTAGCATTCCTGCGCGACATCGACGACGCCACCCTGCAGGACGCCGGTCCGCACGTTCTCGCGCAGCTCGCACACGTCGAACGCAGCCTGCGCGACTATCTCGCCGACCAGAGCCCGTGGAGTGCCGTCCAAGCGCCGGGTCTGCACGCCTCGCCGGTCGCCTACTTCAGCGCCGAGTTCTGCATCCACGAAAGCCTGCCCATCTACTCGGGCGGTCTCGGTGTGCTGGCGGGCGACCACCTGAAGAGCTGCTCCGATCTCGGCGTGCCCGCCTCCGGCGTGACGCTGTTGTACCGCAGCGGCTACTTCAAGCAGCTCATGCAGGCCGACGGCCAGCAGATCGAGGAGTATCAGGAGCTCGACACGAACCGGGTGCCGATCGCCCGTCTCTACGGACGCGACGGCAAGCCGATGACGATCACGCTGCCGGCCGGTGACGGTACGATCAGCGTCGAGATCTGGGAGGCGCTGGTCGGGCGCTGCCCTCTCTATTTGCTCGACGTCCGCGATTGCACGGTGGCCTACGTGCCGTACGCACAGCGTCTGTACGGCGGCGACGGCAACACCCGCCTGATCCAGGAGATCGTGCTCGGCTCGGCCGGCTACCGGGTGTTTCGCTGTCTCGACCGCTTGCCGGCGGTGATCCATCTCAATGAGGGGCACTGCGGCTTCGCGGCGCTCGAGGCGATCGCCACGCGCATGGAGGAGTCCGGCCTCTCCTTCGAAGACGCGGCGGCGGAGGTAGTCGAATCGGTGGTCTTCACCACCCACACACCGGTCGCCGCCGGGCACGACCGTTTCCCGCCCGGCGACGTACTGCGCCTGCTGCGGCCGCTGCGCGAGCGGCTGCACCTGTCGGAGCACGACTTCCTCGGCCTCGGGCGCGTCGACCCGAACAACCACGACGAGACGTTCTGCATGACCGTGCTGGCGCTCAAGATGTCGCGCCGCGCCAACGGCGTCAGCTCGCTGCACGGCGGTCTGTCGCGGCGGATGTGGCAATCGCTGTGGCCGGAGCGCCGCACCAGCGAGGTACCGATCGGCCACGTCACCAACGGCGTGCACGTCGCGACCTGGATCGCCTCCGAGCTCGATCAGCTCTACACCGACTGCCTCGGCAGCGGCTGGAAGGCGCGCATCTGCGATCCCGAGCTGTGGCAGCGCATCCAGTCGCTCGACGAATCCGATCTGTGGACCGTCAAGGTCGGCCTCAAGCAGCGGCTCATCGATTTCATCGAGCGCCGCGAACGCAGCCGTCAGGAGCGACTCGGCATCGAAGCGCCTCTGCCGCGCCTGTCGGCCAACGCACTGACCATCGGCTTCGCGCGTCGCGCCGCCGAGTACAAGCGGCTGATGCTCTTCCTGGACGAAATCGAGCGCGTGGTGCCGCTGCTCGTCGACCCGGCTCGGCCGATCCAGATCATCTTCGCCGGTAAAGCTCACCCGGCGGACAACATCGGCAAGGATCTGTTGCGGCGTCTCAACGCGCTGCGCGAGCAGCCGGAGCTGCGCGACCACGTCGTGTTCCTCGAGAACTACGACAAGAACGTCACCAAGCACATGCTCGAGGGCTGCGACGTCTGGCTCAACAATCCGCGCCGGCCGCTCGAAGCCTGCGGCACCAGCGGCATGAAGGCGATCTACAACGCGTGCCTCAACTGCTCGACGCTCGACGGCTGGTGGGACGAGGCGTACGACACCAAGAACGGCTTCGCCTTCGGCAAGGGCAAGACGCACGTCGACTCGTCGATCCAGGACGCCGCCGATCGCGAGGCACTGCTCGCTACCATCACCGGCGACGTGGTGCCGCTCTTCTACCAACGCGACGCGACCGGCATCCCGCTGTGGTGGCTGAAGCGCGTCAAATACGCACTCTCCACTCTAGGCTGGCGCTACAATTCCGACCGCATGGTGATCGACTACGCCAGGCGCCTCTATCTGCCGGCGTCGCTGTCGATGACCGCGGAGATTCGCCTTTGACCGAAGGCCTCGTACGGCGAGAGCGAAGCTTCTAGACGGCGCGCGCTCGATCTCGGTCTCGAGTCGATTCTTCTCGAGACCGCGCCTCCAACGCGAGCAACAGCGGAGGCGCGGACGGACGTTTCGACCCCGCCTCTCCATCCAACCCCCCGTCAGTTCCCGACCCGCTATCCGTCATCTTGCGGCGAGAAATGCGAGTGAGGGGCACAGTAGTCAATCTACGGGAAATCGCGGAGGGCAGGTGCACCATGCGATCTCCTGGGTTTCCCCAATTGTCAGCGCGGCGATCGGGCTGATACTGCGCTCACGACAATGCTGACGCCGCCGGCAGATGCCGCTTCGTTCCGCTGGAAGCTCGTTGTCTCAGCGCTCGCGTTCCACCTGGGGATCGCGAGTTGCGCGCATCACACCGACGCAGCCTCGGGTCACACACCGCCGGTCGAGCAGCAGGTCCAACACTTGGAACGCGCTCCGCAACGACACGAACCTGCAACGGTAGCGTCGCCAGACGGCCGCTCGGTCGTCTGGAGTGAGCGGCGCGGCAAAGGCCTGGAGAGTACCGAACATGCCCTCATGGTCGCCCGCGACGGAGGACCGGCCAAGGCAATCGCAACCGCAGTCAATCTCGGCGGGCTGGCTTGGTCTCCGGACGGAACACGAATCGCGTACTCGGAGGGAACGGTCGTTCACGTCGTCGACGCAGATGGTGGGCGACCCGCCGTCGTCTACGTCGGGCCAGGCGGGCCCTACCCCGGAGCATGCTTCAACCTGACCTGGCACCCCGACGGTCGGCTGTCCTTCATCGAGATCGAGAGCTCGTTCGACGAGCGTCTCGCGAACCCCAAGCGAATAACCATCCACCTGAAGCCGGCACCCTGAATGCCGCGAAACTCAGAGAAAGGTCGGAGATCATGGAGCAGACGTGCGAGATCATCGAGGACGATGCAACGCTCAAGGGAGTGGTGAAGGTCCGGGTACCGGGCATCTACGGCACCAAGGGAGCTCCTCTCCCGGCGCGCATGGCGAAGCTGGCGCGTCCGGCAGCGGTGGCACTTCGCAAGGTCTATGACGACGTCGTCGCAGCCGGCGGCCACTTGTACATCAGCGACATGTTTCGCTCGTTCGCGGATCAGCAAAAAGCGCACGAGGACTGGAAGACTGGGAGGAAATCGGCCTACAGCCCTCCTGCCTGCAACAGCGTGCACGAGAGCGGTCGCGCGATCGACATCGACGCCTTCGACACGGTCATCGGTCACAAGAAGGTGCGTGAGATCCTCAAAAAGCACGGTTGGGTCAACATCGTCGCGACGCTCACCGGAAGTGAGTGTTGGCACTACGAGTTCCGAGGGGCGAAGTTCGAGAACGTGCGCGGCGAGAAGGGCTACGAGGAAATGGCGCGAGCCATGAAAGTCGAGATCGGGAACGTCAAGAAAGTGGCCGCGGCGGAGAAGTCGAAGGATCAGGTCAAGGCCCTGCAGTCGGGACTCAACAAGATCCTCGGCACCAAGCTGATCGCGGACGGAATCTACGGCGAGAAGACCAAGGAAGCGGTGATTGCGTTTCAGAAGAAGTTCAAGCTCCAGGTCGATGGCGTGGCCGGGCCAAGAACGATGGCTAAGCTCGAGGAGCTGTTGAAAGCCTGAGTCGTCACCGCGGACCGAGCTTTCGCTCGGTCCGCGCGGCGATCCGCGCCGCCGCCTGTCGCGAGTCGATGGCGCCCTGATGGCGTAGCTCGACCGCGGAGAACCGCTCGTAGCTCTCGCGTCGGCGGGCGTACACTTCCCAGTCGGCATCCGATGTGCCTGTGCCGGTGCGGCTCCGGGCAGCGAGGCATCGTCGGCCTTCTGCCTCGTCGGAGACGCACTCCAGGACAGCGCGCCGGGCCCGGGTAGCGGGATCATTGCGCATTTGGGAGAGTCCGGTTCATTCGTCTACACGGTTCGCCGCCACGGACCGGACACCAGTCAAAGGGAGGCTGCATGCGGATCTTCTTCGTGCTCGGGGCGTTCTTCGCTTTTTTGGGCGTTGCCCTGGGGGCGTTCGGCGCGCACGGCCTGCGCGAGCGGCTGTCGCCGGAGATGCTCGCCATCTTCGAGGTCGGCGTGCGCTATCAGATGTACCACGCGCTGGCGCTGCTGGCCGTCGCCTGGTCGGCAGCTCAATGGCCGGGCACGGGCGCGACGCTCGCCGGCTGGTTGTTCGTCGCCGGCATCGTCATCTTCTCGGGCAGCCTCTACATCCTTTCGTTGAGCGGCGTGCGCTGGCTGGGAGCGGTGACGCCGCTCGGCGGCCTGGCGTTCCTCGCCGGCTGGCTCTGCCTGGCGTTGCACGCGTGGCGCTCCGCGTAGCCTGCTCGAGATGACTCCGCCGCAGATGTCGTTCGACGACGACTACCAACCGAAGCCGGCGTATTTCGCGATCGCCGGCGCGTTGCGCCAGCGGGGCACCGCACAGTGAGATCGCGTGCGACGAGCATCGCCGTCCTCGCGCTACTGCTCGCGTCGGGCTGCGGCGACGACGACGGCGACGACACCGCGTGCCGCGCGCAGAACGGCTGCCGGCCGAACGTCTTGCTGGTAATGGTCGACGATCTGCGCCCGGAGCTCGGCGCGCTGGGTTCGGCGCACGTGATCTCACCACGGATAGACCAGCTCGCCGCCGAAGGCGTGACGTTTCGCCAGGCGTACACGCAGGCGCCCGTGTGCGGCGCGTCGCGCGCCAGCATGCTGACCGGTCTGCGGCCGACGCGACGCCGGTTTCTCAGCTTCGACTCGCGCGTCGATCAGGACGCGCCCGATGCGGCCACGCTCGCCGACCTGCTGCGCGGCGCCGGCTACACGACGATCTCGAACGGCAAGATCCTGCACCAGGTCGACGACGATCTCGACGGGTGGAGCGAACCGCCGTGGCGCGTCGCACCGGAAGACGAGGACCAGACGGCGTACCTGCTGCCGGAGAACCAACGCCTGGTCGCCGAGCGCGGGCGAGGCCCTGCCTACGAAGCGGCCGACGTCGACGACTTCGCGTATCCGAGCGGCGCGGTCGCCGAGAAGTCGATCGCCGACCTGCGCCGGCTGGCCCAGCAGGGATCTCCGTTCTTGCTCGCCGTCGGCTTCTGGAAACCGCACCTGCCTTTCAACTCCCCACGGCAATACTGGGATCTCTACGATCGCGATCAACTGCCGCTTGCAAGCGATCCGCAGAGTCCGGCCGGCGCACCCGACGCCGCGCTGCACGCATCGCCAGAGTTGCGCGCTCAGTACCTCGGCATCCCGCCGCCGCCGCAGCCAATCGAAGGCGAGCTGGCGCGGACGCTGGTGCACGGCTACTTCGCCGCCGTCAGCTACACCGACGCCCTGGTCGGCCGGGTGCTCGACGAGCTCGACGCGCTAGGTCTCGCCGACGACACGGTCGTCGTCCTGGTCGGCGACCACGGCTTCCTGCTCGGCGAGCACGGCCTCTGGACCAAGCACGCGAACTTCGACCTGGCGCTGCGCACGCCGCTGGTGATCCGCGCCCCGGGCGCCGCACGCGGCGCCGCGAGCGACGCCATCGTCGAAGGCGTCGACCTGGTGCCGACCATACTCGAGCTGACCGGCGTTGCGGCCCCGACCGACCTGGCCGGCGAGAGCCTGACGCCCCTGCTCGACGATCCGCGGCGGCCGGGCAAGGGATTCGCGGTCAGCCAGTGGACGTCGGCGATCTCGCGCGATCCGGGACCGTGGTTCGGCGACTCGATCCGCAGCGGTCGCTGGCTGTACACAGAGTGGAGGCGACCCGACGGCAGCCTGCACGCGCGCATGCTCTACGACCACGAGACCGACCCGGGTGAAACGGTGAACCTCGCGGAGAGCGCGGATCCCGCGATCGTCGAGGCACTGGCGCGGCAACTGCGCTCGATCAACACCATCGTGACACCGCCCGTCGTCGAGACTGTCGATCTTCTCTCGTACACGTACTCGTACTCGTACACGTACGCGATCAAACAAGGATTTCTGCAGGACATTCCGTGTACGGGTACGTGTACGAGTACGTGTACGGTTTCGAATTTTCGTGTTCCGACAGACTACCTGGGGATGGGTGCTTGAATCCGCACCGCGCTGCCGTGCTCGCGCTCGCGTTGTCGCCGCTCCTCGCGGCGGGGTGCGGCGACTCGTCGGACTCAGCCGGTACCGAGAAGCCGAACATCGTGCTGCTGATCGCCGACGACCAGTCGGTCGGCGACGTCGGCGCATACGGCAATCCCGTCGTGGCGACGCCGAACATCGACGCGCTGGCGCGCGACGGCATGGCCTTCGATCGCGCCTTCGCGCCCGAGGCGATGTGCACGCCGAGCCGTGCGTCGATGTACACCGGCCTGTGGCCGATTCGGCACGGCGCGCATCGCAACCACCAGTTCGTACGCGACGGCGTGCGGAGCGCCGCGCACTACTTCGGCGCGCTCGGCTACCGCGTCGCGCTGGCGGGAAAAACTCATGTCGGACCCGCCGCATCGTTTCCGTTCGAGCTCCTGCCCGGCTCGCGCATCGGTCCGGGGCAGACCCGCATCGACGGCCAGATGGACGACGTCCTCGCCGTCATCCGCGATACCGCCGAGCCGTTCTTTCTGGTCGTCGCCGACTCGCGCCCTCACACGATCGAAAGCGAGCCCGGCGGTTGGCCGGATCCCGTATTGTACTCGCCTGACGACGTCGTCCTGCCGCCCTATCTCGTCGACACCACGGAGACCCGCTACGAGCGCGCCGGCTACTACGACTTGATCACACAGCTCGACGACCACGTCGGGCGCATCCTGGAAGAGCTCGACGCGACCGGAAAGGCGCGCGACACTGTCGTGGTGTACGTCGCAGACCACGGCGCCGGCTTCGCGTTTGAGAAGTGGACCAACTACGAGGCCGGGCTGCGCGTGCCGCTGATCGTTCGTTGGCCCGGTCACATCCGCGCCGGCGCGCGCAGCGACGCGCTGGTGAGCCTGGTCGACCTGCTGCCGACCCTGCTCGATCTCGCCGGCGCGCCCGAACAGGCGCTCGACGGCGAAAGCATTGCGCCGGTTCTGCGCGGCGAGCGCGACGAGCACCGCGATCTCGTGTACGCCCTGCACACCAACGTCGGCATCGTCAACGGCGGTCCGTACCCGGTTCGTTCGGTGCGCGACCGGCGCTGGCGCTACATCCGCAATCTGCTGCCCGATGCGCTGTTCACCAACAACGTGACGCAGGTCGGCCAGGGTGGCTGGCCGTCGTGGGTGGCGGCCGGCACCGGCGGCGATCCGTTCGCCGCCGCACGCGTGACGCGCTACCAGCGCCGCCCGGCCGAAGAGCTTTACGATCTGGACGAGGATCCGGCGGAGCTGGACGACCTCGCGTCGGATCCCGAGCTCGCCGACGTGAAGCAGCGACTCGGTGCGGCGCTCGACGCTTGGATGGCGGCGCAGGGCGATCGCGGTCTGGCAGAGGAGACGGCACGATGAGCGCACCGCGGTGGACCCTGCTGTCGCTGCTGCTCGCCGCGCTGGCAGCCGGCTGCTCAAACGGCGGCGGCGAGGAGCAGCCTCCCAACGTGATCGTGTTTCTCACCGACGATCAGGGGTGGGGCGACGTCGCAGCGTTCGGCGCCAGCGAGCTCGCGACACCGAACCTCGATCGCCTCGCGGCGGGCGGCATGCGCCTGACCAGTTTCTACAGCGCGCCGACCTGCACTCCGTCGCGCGCCATGTTGCTGACCGGCGCCTACGGACAGCGCGTCAGCATGCCATCGGCGTACTACCCGTGGTCGAACGACGGCCTCTCGCCGGACGAGATCACGCTGGCGGAGATGCTGCGCGAGCGCGGCTACGCAACCGGCCTGGTCGGCAAGTGGCATCTCGGGCACCGGCCGCCGTTTCTGCCGACGCGCCAGGGCTTCGACGAGTATTTCGGCATCCCGTATTCGAACGACATGGGGCGCATCAACCCGCTCGACCTGCCGATCTATCCCGACCTACCACTCATGGACGGAGAGACGGTGGTCGAGACCGAGCCCGACCAGTCGCAGCTCGTGCGGCGCTACACCGAGCGCGCCGTGGATTTCATCGCGCGCCACGCCGGCGGGCCGTTCTTCCTCGAGATCGCACACTCGATGCCGCATTGGCCGATCGCCGCGTCGGAGGACTTTCTCGGCACGTCGCCGAGCGGGCTCTACGGCGACGTCATCGCCGAGGTCGACTGGTCGATGGGTGAGGTTCTCGATGCACTCGAAGCGCACGGCATCGACGACCGCACCCTACTGCTCTTCGTCTCCGACAACGGACCGTGGCTGCTGTTCGGCAATCACGCCGGCTCGGCAGGCCCGCTGCGCGAAGGCAAGAGCACCAGCTTCGAAGGCGGCGTGCGCGTGCCGGCGATCGTTCACTGGCCGGGACACGTGCCGGCGGGATCGACTTCCCCGGCGGTGCTCGGACTCACCGACTTCGCGCCGACCGTGGCGGGCCTCACCGGCGCCGAGCTGCCGCAGGATCGCGTGCTCGACGGACGCGACGCGTGGCCGGTGCTGTCGGGCGAGGACGACGCGGCGTTCGCGGACCGCGTATGGCTCTTCCACCGCATCGGCGGTCTCGAGGCGGTGCGGCGCGGGCGCTGGAAGCTCCACCTGCCACACCCGTACGAGGCCGTCCCCGTTCCCGGTGTCGACGGCGCCATCGGCACGATCGAGCAGCGTCTGATCGGCCTTTCCCTGTTCGACCTCGAGACCGACATCGGCGAGACGCGCGACGTCGCCGCCGAACATCCCGACATAGTCGCCGAGTTGCTGGCGATCGCCGAGACCGCCCGCGCCGACCTCGGCGACGTGCTCACCGGCCGCACCGGCAGCGGCGTCCGCCCCGCCGGCTTCTACGATCCCGCGACATCCAACTGAGGCTTCAAGCACGACCGCCGGCCCGTTCGTCGATTCGCCGGCCATTGGGGTTTTCACTGACGGACAAAGCGTCGCGCATGTCGTCGTGCGACGCTCTACGTTCGTGAGTTGCACGCTGTCCGCTGTCGAGGACATTCGCCGTGGTGCGCGCTCAGCCGGCAAGACAGGGACACTCCAGCGCTCGCTGCTGTGACTCGCCGCACCACCGTGGCACGCCGCCTGCTCCTTCTCGGTTCAAAGCGAGAGCGCGGAGATTCGCATGTCGCGGATCTGCTCTCGAGGAGGTAGCCATGAAACCGAACCAGTCCTCACGAAGAAGAATCGACGTTGCCGCGCGCACGCGCAGCGCGCTCGTGTGGATTACGGCGGTATGGCTCCTCGCGGTCTGCGCCTGCGGTGACGGCGACGACGACGCTGCCGCTGCTCCTGACACTCGCGGCGCACAGGTGGATGCGATCATCGCGCCTTACACAGGCGAAGCCGCGCCTGCTGCCGCTGTGCTCGTCGCTCAGGGTGATCGCGTCCTGTACGAACGCGCATACGGAAGCGCCGACATCGCGGCCGGCGAAGCCGCTACGCTCGATCACGTGTTTGCGATCATGTCGATCAGCAAGAGCTTCACCGCGGTCGCAACCCTGATCCTGGTCGACCGAGGTGAGATTGGTCTCGACGACGCGATGATCGACTATCTGCCCGAGCTGGCGCAGTTCGGCCCGCAACTGACGATCCGGCATCTGCTGCAGCAAACCTCCGGAGTGCCGGTCTACTACGAGCCGCCACTGCTGCTCGAGTTGGTGAGCTCTTCACCGCACCCGGGCAACGAGGAGATGCTCGACGTGCTCGCCGACCACGGTGTGCCGAGCGCCGCGCCCGGCGAGGCGTTCCAATACAACGATGCCAACTTCGAGCTGTTGGCGATGATCGTCGAAAGAGTCTCGGGGATGCCGTTCCACGAGTTTCATCAACGCAACATCTTCGACCCATTGGCCATGGCGGCGTCGTACTCATTTAACCCCGTTCGCGACGCAACCGCGCCCCTGGTCACCAGCTATGCCCTGAGAAGGGATGGCACATTCGCACCGCACGACCTTGTCGGCGACTTCTCGCACAACTTCTACGGAGCCGGCGATGTCGTCTCCAACGTCGGCGACATGTTGCGCTTTCACCGCGGATTGATCGGCGGCGAGCTGATTGATCCGGAATTGGTCGACGAGGCTTTCGTCCCGGGACGACTCAACGATGGCACCGTGACTTCCTTCTTCCCATTCGAACCGGAGGCGAGCTACGGACTGGGGTTCATCGTCGGCGACTACCGGGGGCACCGCCGCATCGGTCACGGCGGCTCCTACCTCGACTACCGGGCCTACTATTTGTACTTCCCCGACGACGACCTGGTGGTGATGTTCACGATGGCGCGGGCAAACGACGCCTTCTTCTACGACATCGTGCTCCAAATCGCCGACCTGTACCTGGATCCGGTCGAGTAGACACGGTTACCGGATCGCCGCGCCAGGGTGCCGGCGCGGCGATCCGGCGATCTATCGCTGGATGCTCTCGATGTAGTCGACGATCTTCATGACCTTGCCGTGTGCCTTGGCCCGCGCCGCCGGGTCGGGCAGGAGCTCCTCGGCGAAGATCTCGCCCCACACCGGCATGTTGGAGCCGCCGTGGGCGCGCACCGTGTCGCGGCCGTCGACCGAGAACGCCACCAGGTAGCGGGGGAACTCGCCCTGGAAATCGCGCTCGATGGTCGTCAGGTCGAGCGGCCGCGGGTCGAGATACGGCGCGATGGGACCGTCGCCGCGCCCGCGCCGCCCGTGACAGGCGCCGCAGTACAGCCGGTAGAGCTCCGCCTCCACCGCCAGGTGGGGAGCGTCGAGCTCCTCCATTTCGATCTCGCTCGCCGGCGCACCCACGGCGGCGGTGAGCGACGCCGCCGCCCAGAGGACGGCAAGCTTACGACAAACTCCCATACCTACTTTCGCAGTCATCGGGTGTCCTCTCGCCTGCTTTGTCTATGCGTGGTGATCGCGCGCATCCGATCGCACTTCATGCCGCCGCCGTTCTCAGAATCCGTACTGCACGATGGCGGGGCGGGCGGTGGCGTAGGCGCAACTGTCGCGCAAGAGCGTTTCGTTTTGCGCGTGCACCTCGAACAGCGGCTCGCCCGCGGCGACGACGTCGCCGACGACGCGCAGCAGGCGCACGCCGGCGGCTTCGTGTGCCGGCGCGCCGGCGCGCTTGGCGACACGGGCGATCTCCAGGCAGTCGATGGCGCCGATGCGGCCGTCTCCCTGCGCTTCGACGGTCGCTCGATGTGCCGCGGCGGGCGGCGGTTCGCGGCGGCCCTGCGCGTCGCGAATGCGCTCGAACACGCGCTCGGCGGCGCCGCTGTCGAGGGCATCGAGCGCGGCGCGATAACCGCCGCCGGCGGATACCGCACCGATCATCTCGAGTGTGCGCGCCGCCAGGTAGAGCGATTTCTCGCGCAGGTCCAGTGGCGCGTCGGGATCGCGGCGCAGCACCGCCAGAACGTCGAGCGCCTCCAGGCGCGGGCCGATGCCGCGTCCGACCGGCCCCCGCGCTTCGGTGGTGACGATGTCGATGCTGAGGTCGATGCTGCCGGCAACCGTGCGGAACAACGCCGCCAACTGCTCCGCGGCGGCGAGCGAACGCACCTTGGCGGTCGGTCCGACGGGAATGTCGATCAGCGCGTGAGTCGCGCCAGCCGTCTTCTTCTTCGACAGGATCGACGCCACCATCTGCACCTCGGTGTCGATCTCCATCGGCCGTTCGACGGTGATCAGGATGTCGTCCGCCGGAGCGAGGTGCACGGCGCCTCCCCAGGCGATGCAGGCGCCGACATCGGCGACGACGCGGCGCAGCTCAGCGACGTCGAGGTCGACGCGGGCCAGCATCGACATGGTGTCGGCGGTACCCGCCGGGCTCGTTATGGCGCGCGACGAAGTCTTCGGGACGACGACACCGAGGGATGCCAGGATCGGCACGACGACCATCGTCGTGCGGTTGCCCGGCACACCGCCGACACAGTGCTTGTCGGCGATCGGCCCGGCGCCGAAGTCGAGGCGCTGCCCGGTGGCGATCATCGCCTTGGTCAGGCCGACCATCTCGTCGCGGTCGAGCGTCTTCAACGCGCAGGCGAGCACGAACATCGACAGCTCGACCTTCGAATAGCGGCGCGCCACGACGTCGCGCAGGATGGCGCAGAACTCTTCGTCGTCGAGTCGACGTCCGTTCAGCTTGTCGCGCACCAGATCGACGCTGCGCGGCGCCGGCGACAACGACGCCTCGACCGCGACACCTTCGCGCAGGCCGAGATCGCGGAACGCGTCGTCGGAAAGGCCGATCTCATCGGCGGCGACGATCGCGTCGCGGCAAAAGTTCAGCACGCCGATCACTTCCCTGTCGCCGCCCCGGATGCGCACTCGATCGAGCGGCTTGAAGCCGAGATTGCCGTCGCGCACCGTGGCCTCGTGAATGAAGACGACGTGCTCTCCGAGGGTGTCGATCGCCATCTGCTTGAGTCGGAACATCGGTCCTCATTCCCCTCGCCGGCGAAGGTTCCACCCCGGCGTGTCGAGCAGCGCCGCCGCGATCACCGGTGCCACCGAGAACGCGTTGGTGGGGTGCGCAATCGTATCGCTGGAGACGATGCGCGCGACGCCGGCGCTGCGAATCGTCTCTTCCGCTCCAGGCGAGAAGATGGCGTGCACGACGACGGCGTCGATGTGCGTGACACCACGCCGCCGCAGCAGCTCCGCGGCCGTGGCCAGAGTTGCCCCACTGCTCGCGATGTCGTCGACGATCACGGCTCGGTCGCCCGGCGGCAGTGTGGGCAGATCGATCTCGACACTGCGATCGCCGCGTCGCGACTTGTACCCAACAGCGTATGGAAGCTCCGCACCGGCGATCGCCCGGATCCACGGCGTAGATTCCACGTCAGGACCGACCAGGAAGGCACCCCGCGCGTGCCGCGCCACCCAGCGGCGGATCGGTTCGGCGGCCGAGAGCGAACGCGACCGGCGGCCGGCGATCCGCGACAGACGCCGCGTGCGGTGCAGGTGCGCTTCGACGGTGAACACCGCGTCGAAGCTCGCGGCAAGCAGGCCGCCGACCACTTGCTGCGATAGCGGATCCCCCGCGGCGAACACCGCGTCCTGTCGCATGTAGGGAAGATACGGCGCCAACAGCGTCACCGATTCGGCCCCGGCGCGCCGCAGCGCATCGGCAGCGAGCAGGATCTCGACGAGCTTGGCGTTCGGTCGATCGAGAGTTCGCACCAGCAACGCCTCCGGCGCGACGACCGCCGGCGCCCGGACCAGGGATTCGCCATCCGGAAAGGCATGTTCATCCAACCGCTGGTGCGCCAACGCGCCTAGCTTCGCTATCCGTGCCGCAAAGGTCGCACTGTCTGCGAACGAATAGACGCGCATCCTCTGGCGAGGATCGCGCCGCGGACCGCTGCCCCTTGCGCCCACGGCGATGCCTCACCTTCCTCAGGCTCCTGGCGCCTTCGACGTCACCGTGGCGATCACCGCATGGCCGGCAGCCTCCAGGGCCGTGACCACCGAGTCGACGTCGTTGGTCACGACTCGGGCGTGCGCCTGGCGGGATCTGCCCTTGCCCGTTTCGCGCAGCCAGCGCACCTCGGAGTGCGTCCCCTCGATCACCTGCCCGATCGAGCGCAGACGCGAGCGCGCGGCGGGCACGATGACCAGCCGATACGAAGGCTCAGCGGCGCCGCTGAGGGCGATGAAGGCATCCAACAGATCGCTGGTCGTGATCACGCCCGCCAGCTTGCCCTTGCGCACCACCGGCAAGGCGTTGACCTTCCAGGTGCGCATCAGGTGCGCCGCGGAATCGATCGACTCCGCGGCGTCGACGGTGCGGGGCTCGAAGCTCATCACGTCTTGAACTTTGCGGGCCTCGGGAGGCGCCGAGCGCAAATCGCGATCCGTCACGATACCGATCAGGCGGCCGCGCTCGACCACCGGCAACTGGCGGATCGCGTGCCGGGTCAGCGCCCGCTGCGCCTCGCCGACCGAATCCGATCGCCGCGCCGTCACGGTCTTCTTCGACATCCATTGCTCGACCAACATCAACGTCATACCTCCAAACGAGATCTCAAGAGCTCCTCGACGCGAGCCGCAATCTCCGGAGCCGGGCGAAGAGTATCGACTCGATGATGCGGCTCGGCAGCGGTGAACGGCTCGTAGTTCTGCCGCTGGCGGACGTAGACCTCCCAGTCGGCATCGGACGCACCGGTGCGGGAGCGGCTCCGAGCGACGAGGCGGCGGCGGACCTCCGCCTCGTCGCAAACGCATTCGACGAACAGCACCGGCAGCGCAAGCTCGCGCGCGAGCTCCGCGAACACCGCGCGATGCGCCGCGCGCTGAAACGTCGCGTCGACGATGACACCGCGGCCCGCTTCGAGCTCCGCCCGCGCCAACTCGCGCAGACGCTCGTAGGTGCGTCGGTTCAGCTCCGAGGAGTACAACCACTGCTTGTCGCGCTCGGCGGCCGGTACACCGGTGGCAAGGCCGGCGATCTCCTTGCGCACGACATCGGAGTTGAAGTGCGCAAAGCCGAGGCGCTCGTGCAGCGCCGCGGCGACCGTCGTCTTGCCGCTGCCGCTGAGTCCCGAGACGACGACCAGCGCTGGCGAGTACGCCCACGTGTAGCGGCCCGCCTGCGCAAAGAAGGCGGCCGCGTCGCGCACCGCTGCGTCGCGATCCGCCGCCGCGACCTCCGCTTCGAGGCTCTTCAGGCTCTGCACCTTGCCGCGGATGTAGGCGAAGTAGCACTCGTAGAACGGGACCAGAAACGGCAGCTCGGCATCGCCGCATGCGCCCGCGTAGACATCGACCAGCCGGCGCGCCAGGTCGGGCCGACCGAGGTGCTCGATGTCCATCGCCAGGAATGCCACCTCCGCGGCGACGTCGCGGTTGCGAAAACGGGCATCGAACTCAATGCAATCGATGAACTGCAAGCCGTCGACGAAACAGATGTGCTCAGCTCGCATGTCGCCGTGACACTCGCGAATCCGGCCACCGCGCTGCCGGGCGCGGAACACCTCCTGATGCTGATCGACGAAGCGGCGACAGAACTCCTGCAGATTCCGATCGTCGGCGGTGTCGATCGTGATGCCGCGATAGCGCTCGCACTCCGAAAAGTCGCCGTCCATCGTCGCACGCAGCGCCTCCGGAGAGCCGTTCGCCGCCACCTCGGGACCTCCGTCGACGGAACCGTGAAACTCGACGAGGCGGTGCGCGATGCGCTCGATGTGCGACTCAGCGGCGGCGCCGCGGCGGAGGATCTCAGAGAACATCTGCTCGCCCGGCAGGCGCTTCATCCGCACCGCGTACTCGACGGCATCCGCGGCGTCCGCTTCGCCGAGCCGGTAGCCGCCATGGTCGGCGCGCAGCGATACGACGCCGAGATAGGTGTCGGGCGCCAGGCGGCGGTTGAGCCGCACCTCTTCGCCGCAGAAGTGGCGGCGGCGCTCGAGCGACGAGAAATCGAGGAACGAGAAGCGCACCGGCTTCTTCACCTTGTAAACCTCGGTGTCGTTGAGGAAGACGTACGAGATGTGGGTCTGCACCAGCTCGACGCGCGCCGTCGGGAGCGGATAGAGCGCCGGATCCAGCATGGCCCGAACGAGCTCGGGTAGACCGCCATCGGCATGCTGGATCGACGACGGTAACACCGAGCTCACTCCGCGGATGCCTCGGCGATCGCGGGCACCACCAGCATCGGGCCGCTGTATTCTTCGAGCACCGCCTCCGTCGAGCTGCCGACCAGAGCCCGCGCCATCGCCGAACGGCCGTGCGCGCCGATGACCAGCAGATCCGCATCGACGTTGTCGGCCGCGGCGACGATCTCGGCCACCGCCTCTCCCTTTACGACCTCCAGGCGATGGGGGATTCCGTCCAATGGAAGCTGTCCGACCACCGCCTGCCACTCCGGCTCGAGGTCGGCCGGCTCGACCGCATAGATCTCGCTCTCGCCGGCAATCGTCGCGGTCAGGCCGTGCAGGTGGAAGAGCGGCTCCAGGACGTGCAGCAGGATGAGCTCCGCGCCCCACAGCCGCGCAAGCTTCACCGCCTCGACGAGAGCTGGTTGCGAGGCATCCGAGAAGTCCGTCGTGGCGAGGATTCGCGCCGGCTCCTCGGCGAGGTCGCCTTTGGCGATCAGCACCGGCAACTCCGCGCTATGCAGCAGGCGACTCACGGTGCGGCCGACGCCGAACCAACCCGGGCGATGCCGCGTCGAGGGCCCGACGATCAACAGCTCGTCGCCGAGCAATCTCGCGCGTTTTGCGATGTCCTCCGCCGGGGCGCCGATCGACACATCGGTGTGCACATCCAACCCTGCCGTGGCTCGGCCGGCGGCGATCGCCATTCGATCGCGCGCCGAGGCGAGCGCCGCTTCGAGATCGGGACCGGACGTCCCGGCCCGAACCCGATCATACAATCGCGGCGACGGAACGACGTGGATTAGATCGAGCGCCGCACCGCTGCTACGCGCCAATCGAGCAGCGCAGCTCACGACGTGCTCCGTCCGATCGCGAAAGTCGATGCCGACACCAATCCGTTTCAACTCATCCATGGTCCGCGATCCTCCCAGATACTCGCTGCTTCCCACCCTTCTACACAGCAAGACTCCTGCCGACCCGAGATCGACCTCCTGGATTGCCTTCAACTGGGTGCAATGTTGAGCATCTGCAACAAATCGAAGCCCCTCTTTCCCAGATCCGAGAATCCGCCCTACTACTCCTCGGCGGCGCGCATCTCCGCTGCATTCCAGAAGGCGCGCAGCGACTCGATGCGGCCGGCGGCGTCGAACCTCATGACGTCGACGACGTCGACCTCGAGGTTTCGCCCCTTCAGCGTGAGGGCGAGTCGGAACAACATCGCCGCCTCGCGACCCGCGGTGGTGCAGATCGGCCCCGTGGGCGTCGGGCGGGGTCGGGACCGGGCAAACCCCGCGGCGAAGAACTCGCGCACCCGATCACGGCCGACGACGTGGGTGCCGGGCGGCCCGCCGACGGGATCCTCCACGGCCACGTCGTCGCTCATCAACGCGACGATCGCGTCGACGTCGCCGGCGGCGACCAGCTCGAGATATCGCTCCATGATGCGCCGCATCCCCTGCGCGTCCATCTCGCCCGCCCTCCTCGGAGTCGTGCTGCCGCACAACGATCCCTTGCGTTGAATACCCCCGCGAGTGCTTGATAGCGGAGGCACTTCGTGTCGCAGAGATTATGAGCTCGTTCAACGAACACGTCGCCCGGCGACTTCGCGACGCCAGGATCGCCTTGAGCCGAGAGTGGCTGAAGCAGCTCTCGGACATCCTCCCGGTCGACGAGCGCGACATCTTCCCCAGCGAGAAGCTGCTCGACCACGTCCCCGCGCTGCTCGAAGAGATCGCGGCCTACCTGTCGGCGCCCGCCGAGAATGCGGTCGAGGTCAGCTCGCCGGTACTCCACAAGGCCGGCGAGCTGGGGCGACTGCGCCACGAGCAGAACGCCTCCGTGCATCAAATCCTCCGCGAGTTCGACATCCTCACATCGATCCTCGAGGGATTCGCCGTCGGCGAGCTGAACAGCGAAGGTATCGATCCAAACGCGGCCGAAGCCGTCGACGTGGTACGGCGGATCAACCGCGCGATGCGCGTGCTGATGCAGGCAACCGTCGACACCTTCATCAGCGAGTACTCCGCCACCATCGGACGCCAGCGCCAGCATCTCGAAGACTTCAACCGGATGCTCAGCCACGAGATGCGCGGCCCCATGAACACGCTGCGCATCGTCGCCGCGCTGCTCGCCGAGAAGGATGCCGCCACACCGGAGGAGCGAAAGACATTGATCGATCTGATCCAGGGCAGCGTCGATCGCACCTACGCCCTGCTGGTCGGCCTCGAAGCACTGGCCGGATTTCGCCGCGACGACAGCTCGCCGGCGATCCAGGAGGTCGACCTGGGCGGCTCCTTGCGCAACCTCGCCGACCAACTCGGCGAAGCTGCCGCCGCCAACGCCGTGGAGATCACGATCGTCGAGCCCACTCCGACGGTGACGCTCGACATCGGCAAGCTCGAGCTGGCGGTCACCAACCTGATCGGCAACGCGATCAAGTACTGCGACCCGGGGAAGCCGGCGCGCTGGGTGCGCGTCGAGTCGCGGATCGACGACGCGGGGCGCCTCGAGGTCGTCGTCAGCGACAATGGCGTCGGCATCGATGGGGAGGATCTGCCGCGCATCTTCGATCGCTTCTTTCGCGGCCGGCGCGCCGGCGTGGTTCCCGGCACCGGGCTGGGTCTGGTCATCGTCCACGAGTGCGTTCACAGCCTCGGCGGAGAGATAGACGCGGATTCCGCCGTCGGCGAGGGAACTCGTTTCACGATTCGCATCCCACTCGCCGGCTGAAGCCGCGCTTCACTGCCGGTCGTACGAGTTCAGCCGGTTGTAGAGTGTCTTCAAACTCACGCCGAGCGTATCCGCCGCGCGCTGTTTGTTCCCCGCGCACAAATCGAGGGTCGCGAAGATGAGTTGCTTCTCGGCCTCGGCGATCGACACGCCGACGGGAATCTGAATCGAGCGGCCACCGACCGCACCGGTAGCGCACGAGAGACTTTCGCGGCGACTCTGCGGGCCGTCGACGTCGCGCACATCTCGTGAGCTCGCGGCAATCGTCGGGATGCGGCGCAACTCCTTGCGCAGCGCGCCGATCTGATTCTTCAAGTCGTGCGTCCGCGACGCATTGGCGACCACGATCGGCAGGCGCACCAGGTCGACCGGCTTGGTGAGATAGTCGAGTACCCCGAAGCGGCGCGCCTCGGCCGCCGTTTCCTCCGTCGCGTGGCCGGTGATGAGGATGACCTCCGGATCGCAGGGAGGCGCGATGTGCTGCATCAGGTCGAGGCCGCGACCGTCCGGCAACATCAGATCGGTGATGATGAGATCCGGTGATTTGTCGCGCAGCACCTCGACAGCTTCCGCGACCGTTCTCGCGGTCTGCGTTTCCAATCCCTCGCGGCTCACCACGTCGGCGAGCGCCTCGAGAGTCGGACGGTCGTCGTCCAGGAGTAGAGCCAGAGCCATTGCGACCTTCTGGTTCTTCCGCCGGCACTACCGCGTATCCACGGAGGCCGAACGGCGACCGGCGGCGACGCGCACCAGAGCTGTCGCGCCGCCGCCGGCCTCGATGGTCAGACTGGCGGCCGAACTCGCGGCACGACCAGCGACACCACGAACAACACCAGGAAGACCAAGAACAGGATCTTCGCGATGCCGGCGGCCGTACCCGCAATGCCTCCGAATCCAAACAGCGCGGCGATGATCGCAATGATGAAGAACGTTACGGACCAACTGAGCATGTTTAATCTCCTCTCGTCCCAATCTCGGGCAAAGACAAAGCTAGAATCGTGCCTATCGCGCATCGGCATACCGCCAGCCAGGGCCGATCCGCGGCTGGCGCCTAGAGTTGCAGCGGCTTTGTAAATCCTGCTCCCGGCGCGTGTGTTCAGAAGTCGCCGGCCGGTTCCGGCGCGGCATCCTCGCCGCCGACGACCCGGTTCTTGAGCTCGTCGAGTTGCGCCGAGAGTTCCTCGCGCAGCTCTTCGCCGCTCGCAGGGGCAAACAACAGCGCGACCCCGGCGCCGACGAGCAGGCCGATACCGAACACCGCCATCGTCGGCACGATGTCCGTCGACGCGGCCGCCGGTGTCCGACGGTGATCGCTGATGAACTGCTTGATCATGGATTCGAAGTCCGTAGACATGATTCACCTCGCTTTCGTTTCTCAGTGTTGTGCCGCGCCGCGGGAACGACGCGATGCGGCGCTGCGCGTGCTGCTCGCTCGCTCAGCGCTGCTACCGGTGCGCTCGTCGAGCATCTCGACCGCGCGTTTGGTCAGGGCGACCATCGCCAAGCGGCCCGCGAGGCCGCCAAAGGAGCGCAGTACCACCGGCGACAATCCACCGGCGACAACGAAGCCGGCGCCGACGGAGACGGCGATCGCCTGTAACGGATGGTCCGTGATCATGCGCCGCATATCCGCGCCAATGCGCCGGGCGTCGCCTGCTACGGCCGAAGCATCGGATGCGAGCTGCCGCGCGTCGCTGAAGACCCGAGGTTGGCCGCGCCGCGTGCTCGCGCGCCGGCGCGCCGCATTCTTGTCCTGTGCGGTCGACATGGTCACAACCGAGTCACCAGGCGGCCGGCCACGTAGCCGGCGGCGAGGGCTACCGCGCAGGCGAGAAGCGGTCTGCGCCGCGTCATCCGGGTCAGGCGCTTGCGGGCCATCTCCACATCCGCGCCGAGCCGCTCCCGCACCTCGTCGGCGGATACGCGGCCGCTGAATATATCTTCCATCGTGTTGCTCACGTCATCCTCCTGCTGTTCTCAGAATTCAGTCGTCGAACCCGCGCGGCCCCCGCGCCGCCCTGCCGATGAGGAAGCCGATGACGAAGGCACCGGCCAGCCAGCGAATGGGCGCGTCGCCAATGTGGCCGCGAACATCGAGCGGCTCGCGGATAGACTGCTCCAGGCGCGTCAGTGCGCGCCCGAGCTCCTGCTCGCTGCGCCGCGCCGCGTTGCGGGCCCTCTCCAGCTCGGCGTCCGGGCCATCGGCCTGCTCCGCATGAGCCAACGCGGCGCCGTGCGCGACCTCGGCGGCGTCGGGCAACGCCGTTCGCTCCGCTTCCTCGGTCACGCGCCATCTCCGTTCACCGCGGGCCGCGTCGGTCGCTCGCCGCGCACGGCTCGCCGCACTAGGAACGCCAGGGCTGCATGTGCCAGGCCGAGCACCAGCATCGCCCAGCCCAGCCCGATCTCCTGCGCGAGAAACACTACCGCCGCACCGAGCAACAGGACCCATGCGGCCGCGCCGAACAGACCCGCGAAAACGAGACTCAGAGTTTCGTCGCGCAGGTGCTCCACCCAGCGCTCAGACTCGAGCCGCAACACGTCGAGCCGCCGCAGCACGACTTCCTGGCTGCTCTGCACGACATCGACGAAAGCATCGATCGCGGATCCATTTCCGCCGTTGCGCCTGGCGCTTTCACGCTCGACTCCCATCGCTGGTGCCCACTACTTGCGGCGTCCGACGCCTCAATCCATCGCGTCGTCGACGGCGTCTTTGGCGTCGTCGGCGGCGTCCTGGACCTGTTCGCCCGCGTTCTCGATCGCGCCGTCGTCGTCCTCGCACGCCGCCACTCCCACGAGCGCAGTGGCCAGCACCGCCGCAGTAACCAATCTCTTCATCGTCTCCATCTTCATCTTGCTCTCCTCCTGTGCGTTACCGCGGCGCGAGAACCATCGCGGCGCGGGCACGATCTAACACTGCAAACGCCGGACCAACCGCGAACGCGGACCGCGCGACCGACCGCCCTGGCTCAAACGTGTCGCCGGTTTGTAAGATCTACAGGCGCTTGTTCCGGCGCCGCCGACGATGCGGTCGCCTCGATACGGTCTCAAGCTGGAGAACTATTTGCATAATGACCGATCTCGTAGGCGGGGCGAGTGGGCTTGGCCCGCGCCGGGTTGGAGATCGGGAATCGTCGTTGAAGACCAAGCTGCAACTCTATTGGGACTATCTGCGATCGAGCTACTGGTTCGTCCCCAGCTTGATGGCATTGCTCGCCTTGTGCGCCTCGTCGCTGGCGGTGCACCTCGACGCCAGCGCCGGTCCGGAGTGGATGCGCGAAGTCGGCTTCCTCTACCGCAACGAGCCGGACGGCGCGCGACAACTGCTCTCGGTGGTGGCCGGGTCCATGATCGGCGTGGCGGGTGTGACGTTCTCGATCACAATCGCCTCTGTCGTCTATGCGTCCGGCAGCTACGGCCCGCGCGTGCTCAGCAACTTCATGGCCGACAAGGGCAATCAGCTCACCCTCGGCACCTTCATCGCCACCTTTCTCTATTGCCTGATGGTGCTGCGCACCGTGCGCGCCCCCGGCGAGAGCTCGCCGCTCGGCGCCGAGGCGTTCGTCCCGCACCTGGCGATCACTCTGGCGCTGCTGCTGGCGCTGGCCAGCATCGCCGTCTTCATCTACTTCATCCATCACGTTCCGCAGAGCATCCACGTGTCGCACGTCATCGCCGGCATCGGCCGCGACCTGGAGGCGCAGATCGATTTCCTTTTCCCGGACGAGATCGGCGACGAATCGCTCGACGACGACGACGAGGTCCCCGCCCTCCTCGCCGCCGGTTTCACGGCGCGCGCGACAACCGCGGGGTTCCTGCAGAGTATCGACGGCGACGGGCTGATCGAGCTGGCGAAGCGCAACGATCAGGTGTTGCGGCTGGTAAAACGACCCGGTGATTTCGTCGGCATCGGCGATGTTCTGGTCGAGATCGGCGCCGCGCACGCTCCCCAAGCGGCGACAACCGACGCGATCGTCGCCGCCTTCGCCATTGGCGAGACGCGCACGGCGCTGCAGGACGTGCGCTTTCCCGCCGATGAGCTGGTCGAGATCGCCGTCCGTGCCCTGTCGCCCGGCATAAACGACCCGTTCACGGCCATGGCCTGCATCGGCTGGCTGACCAGCGGATTCAAGATAATGGCGGCGCGACGAGCTCCGAGTGCGCTGCGGCGCGACCGCGACGGCGCGCTTCGCCTCGTCGCTCCGGCCGTCAGCTTCGCAGAGCTGGTCGATGGCACACTGGGCATGCTGGTGCCGCACGCTCAACGCGAGCCGACAGTGATCCGCTATCTGCGCCGCAGCGTGCACGAAGTACGGGAACGCACCTCATTGGCGGACCGGTGTGCCATCCTCGAAACCTATTCGACTCCGCAGGACGGTTAGCCGGTCGATCCGATCGACTGGCCAAGCCCTCGTCGCGCGTTCGAGCACGCTACCGTTCCGCGCTCGGCTTCCGCAGACGCTCGACGGCTACCGGAGCGAGCGCGACGGTACGAGCGCGAAGAGGGCAAACAAACTCCCCGCCGGCCGGGGGTGTGGTTCGCCCTGCGGATCGGCGGGCATCGATGGGAGGGACCGGTGGGGGAACCGGTGGGGGGACCCGAAGATGCCGCGCGATCCGCAGGACACGCGAACACGCGCCGCGTCACGCAGCGCGTTTGATGCGTGCGAAGTTCTCCGTGGCAAAGCGCCAGTTGAGCAGATTGTCGAGCAGCGCATCGACGTATTTCTCGCGCTCGTTCTGATAGTCGAGGTAGTACGCGTGCTCCCACACATCGACGGTGAGGAGCGGCGTGTTGCTGGTCGGCAGCGGATTCTCGGCATCGGTGCTGTGGGTCACAGCCAACTTCCCGTCCTTGGTCGCGATCAACCAGGCCCACCCGGAGCCAAACTCGTCGATCGCTGCCTCGGCGAGCTCTTTGCGCAACTCGTCGACGCTGCCAAATGCAGTTTCGATGGCCGACTTCAGAGCGCCTGTCGGCTGCGCTCCGCCGCCGGGCGCCATGCTGTGCCAGTAGAAAGTGTGGTTCCACACCTGCGCGGCGAGGTTGAACTCCTTGCCGCTGCTCGTACAGATAATCTCCTCGAGCGGCAGGTCGGCTCTCTTCGTGTCACCGATCAACTTCTCGAGTTTCTTCACGTACCCGGCGTGGTGCTTCTGGTGGTGAATCTTCAGGGTCCGAGCACTGATGTGCGGTTCGAGAGCGGCATAGTCGTAGGGCAGGTCGGGCAGCTCGAATTTCATTCTTTCGCACCTTTCGCTTCGTTGCCGGGTTTCAGAACGCGAGATCCATGCCAGCGCCGGCATCGACCAGCCGTTTGTCTCTTTTGCCGGCGCCGGACCTGTATGAAGTGCAGCAACGGCAACGCCTTGTAGGTTCTACAGGTCACCAAGCCTGCGGGATTTGCCTTGGCTCATGGCTTGCAGCCCGCAGGGGTCACGACGACCTGAGGTAAAGGATGCCAAAGCCGCGGAGCAGACAACGATGGCAACAGTTCATGGATCGCCGATCGCGCCGGCGATGCGTCGCGATCCTGTTTGTGTGTGTATCGGCCGCCGCGCCAGCAGCGGCGACCGACGAGAACGGCGCTGGCATCGAGGAGCGCCAGGCTCTCGAGGAGCGCGAAGCAATCGCCGAGCAGCGGCTCGAGGAAATGCTGGAAGCGACGCCGGCCGCCGGCACGCCCGGGCCCGCTGGTGCTGATGGCGGCCCGGCGGTCGATGCGGGACGCTTTCCCCAGATCCGCGTCCCTCTCGGTGGCGCGACAGCGGATGAGCCAGAGATGGAAGTCGAAGTGGCGCCCAATCCTCCACCCGCACCGGCTGCTGATCCGGTGCCACCTCCACACGACGCCGACGAGCGCGGTCTCGACCCACTCATCGATTGAGGCGGCGCATCTCTGCACGATCTACAGAGCGTGGAACAAGTTCGCCGGTAGCGAAGGACACCGTCCGCTCGCCTCGGCTATGGGTGCGCGCGCGTTCTCGTCTGGCATGCGCATTGCCCCGACCTTCGCCATGACGAGATCGAACGAGAACATCGTTCCCGGAGAACGCGACGGCGAACAGTCACCGGCGCCAATTGACGAGCCTGAGCGCGAGCGCGGCGACGAAGAAAGGCGCGAACCACCGCGCGAGAATCGCGATCGGCCGCCCGCCGGCGATCCTCCATCCCGCCGCCCACCGGTTGAGCAGCCACCGCGCCGACGCGAGCAGATGTCAGCTCTCAAACAACCACGCGGCGGCTGGGCCGCTGTGCAAGCGCTTGGTCAGTTCATCGCCCATGCGTCCACGCGCAGACCACCAACCTGATTCATTCTTCAAAGGGGAGTTCTGGGCAGTTCTGTTTATGCGCAGGCTTCACAGGCGAGGCACAGGCGAGGCGAGGCAAAGGTTTTTGAGCATCACCTCGCCTCGACTTTGCCTCGACTCGCCTTCCGCGAGAGGAAACCGACAGTCCCAAAGCCGGAGGTCTGATCTGGATGCGGCGGCGTTACGCGGTGGTCAGCCAGTAGACGCCGAGCGCGGCGGCCGCAGCGGTCGCCAGCAGCGCCCAGGTCACGCCGGAGACGTTCGCCAGCGCCACCACCGACGGATGATTGGACAAGCCCGCCGGCGATTCCGGATCGAGAAGGAGACCGGCGGGAATCGCCGCGGTCGCCCATTCGGGCTTGTCCTCGGGCAGCTCGGCCAGCGTGCGCGACCGCCCGCTCAGCGCTTCGATCGCCTTCGTGATCGATCCGCTGGCCTCGATTGCCTCGGCCACTTCGGCATCGTCGGCGCCGAGGTGCTCCGCCAGCAAGCCGTCGAGAAAGGCGCGGACCCCCCGACCAGCCCCGTCGCTCTGGCGTCCGTCGATGATCACCGCGCACTCGGTGTCGAGGCCCATCGAGCGATTGCTCAGATTGGCCGAGCCGACGGCGGCTACCGTCCGATCGAAAACGAAGATCTTCGAGTGAACGTCGATGCAGGTCGAACCGATCCTCGGATAGTAGATGCGCAGCCGCCCGAACCGGTCAGCCTCCTCGAGTCGCTCGCGCAGCTTGGCGCGCAGGGTGCCCATCACCTGCTCTTCCAACCAACCGATGCAGGACTTGCGCACGATGATCACCACTTCCGGGCCGTCCTCCTCGGCGAGCCGCGCGCAGAGAGCGTCGCCGATCACGGACGCGCTGAGGTACTGGTTCTCGAAGAAGATCGACTGCGAGGCGGTGCGAATGGCGTCGACGAGGAACTGACGGATTTCGGCGACCGCCGGCGCGCCGTATTCGGGCTCCGTGCGCGCGATGGCGACAGTGGCGTCGCGAACATCGGCCTTCCAATCGCCCGGCCAGATACACTCCGAAACTCTCGACGCTGCCAGCTCTTCGCCGGTCGCCAGAAGCCAGCGCCGGCGCGCCAGATCGCCGACGCATCGCGCCGCTTCGCCGGCGACTGCAATCTGCGCGTCGTGAAACGGGCGGTACGGGTTGCCGTACGGGTCGACCCGACGCGGATCTTCTTCCACATGCTCGCGCGTGTCCCAGCGCTGAACGCCGAAATCGATGCCACCGACAAAGGCGATCTGGTCGTCGATGACGACGATCTTCTGATGGTGGGATGCGCCGACCGGACAGGCCGCGTCGAGGCGGAAATCGATGCGCTCGTGCCCGCGCCAGTCCCAGCGAAAGCGCGGCAAGAACTCGCGATCGAAGACGTAGGGAAACGGCGGATAGTCCCAGTCGAGGATGCGTATGTGCAGAGAGGGCTGGCGCTCGGCGAGAGCTACGAGAAACTCGCCGACGCGCGTCGGCAGCTCGCGCTCCCGCTCGTCGCGCCACAAGCTCACCATGCCGTTGAAGTCCCAACCGACGATCAGGATGGATTCACGAGCTTGCTGCGCCGCTTCCGCGAACGCCTCGCAGTAATCGGCGACATCGACGATGAAGCGGACGTGCGACGCATGGGCGGTGCGCCAGCAGTTGCGTCCCTCGTGCAACTGCAGCGTCTCGCCGCTGTCCAACCGATCATCGATCACGTCGGTTGCGAGTTCTGGTGCATGCAAGAGCATCATCAGCGGGACCCTCCGGGGAGTGCAATGTGCGCCAGCAGTGGCAGGTGATCCGATGCGACGCGCGCCAGCGGCGTGTTCCAAGCCCGGCGATCGATTACGTCGCCGCCGGCCGAAACCCAGATTTCGTCCAGGGAGAAGATGGGCAGCCAACTCGGAAAGGTGGCGCGGCCGCGCCGCGCCGGTAGGACCTTGCCGCGCAACAGGCGCAGATTGGGCGACATCGGAACCCAGTCGTTCAGATCGCCGGCGACTACCATCAGATTGGCGTCGGGATGGCTCTCGATCTCCGCCGCGATCGAGCGCGCCTGCTCACGGCGCTCGCGCCAACGCAGACCGAAGTGGGTCGCAATCAACAACAGCTGCCAGTCAGCCATCTCGAACGAGGCGCTGATCGCGGCGCGGCTCTCGTACCCCTTCCACGACAGGTCGAGGCTGCGCACCGAGGCGGCCGGGCACCTCGATAACAGCGCATTGAAAGTCTCGCCCGCTTCACACACCAGCGCCATGCCACGCTCGAAGCGGTATCCGCCGGCGCGGTCGGCGACGTAGGCGAGCTGGTCGATGCCGTGCGGCGGCTTACGGCAACTCACTTCCTGCAGCGACACGAAGTCGGCATCCATCTCGGCGATCACCGCCGCGACTCGATCGGCATCACAGACGCCGTCCGTGCCGATGCAGCGGTGAATGTTGTAGGTGGCAACCTTGATGGCCTTCGTAGCGAATGGTCGCGATCCCACTCCGGCCGCGCCACCGGTCGACGGCGGCGCGAGCCACCCGTCGGCGAGACCGTCGTCTCGGGCGCTGCTGTATTCTCCGTCCGACAATTCCGCCTTCACAGACTCTCCCTTTCGCCGACGCCGCGGGCGACGTCGGTTGCCGCATGTCGGTTCAAGACGCGTGCCAGAGGCTCGAGGCCGCCTCGATCGCCGCGGGTTGGAGCGGTGGGCGTGGCGGTTTGCAGAAACTACAAGCGAGCCTGCCCACCTTGTACCCGCGGCGCCGCGGGTGTTAGTGCCAGTGGCCCGCAAATGCTGAGGAGGGGATCACGGCTGGGGAAGTACCGAATCCGGCGCCGTCTGGCGGACGGCGGCTTCGCGGCCGTGTACGAAGCGCACGACACCATCGAGGGGATCGCCGTCGCGCTGAAGATTCCGCATCCGTCGCTGGTCACGGCCAGCATGTTGGCCGACTTTCGGCGCGAGGTGCGCATCGCCAGCGGCCTCGACCACCCGAACATCTTGCCGATCCGCAACGCGCAGTTCATCGACAAACACTTCGTGGTCGCGTCGCCGCTCGGCCAGGGCTGTCTCGCCGACACGATGCGCAGTCGACTTTCGCTGGCGACGCGGCTCGACTTCGCGGAGCAGATCCTCGCCGCCGTCGCGCACGCGCACGAGCGCAAGATCATCCACTGCGACGTCAAGCCGGAAAACTTCGTGATCTTCGCGGGCTCGCGCTTGCGCCTCGCCGATTTCGGCATCGCCCGTCTGGCGCGCACCACCGTTGCCATGTCGGGCGCCGGCACCGTCGGCTACATCGCGCCCGAGCAGGCCGTCGGCAAGGCATCGATGCGCTCGGACGTCTTCTCGATCGGCGTCATTCTCTGCGAGATGTTCGGCGGCGGCGTGCCGGAGTGGCCGTACGAATGGCCGCCGCCGCGCATCGACCGACTGCGCCAATCGCTGCACCGCGACTTGCAATCGCTGCTGCGCCGCGCCCTGCAGCTCGATCCGCGCAAGCGCTACGCCGATGCAGGCGCGATGCTGCGCAGTTTCAACGTGCTCAAAGGCCGGCGCCGCCTGCTCGCCGGCGGAGCGCGCCGGCGGCGACGGCGTACATCGAGCGACTGGCGGACGCTGCGCCATCGCCAGTTCGCGGCGCGCTATCGCCGCGTCCTGGATCTCACCGACCACTGCGGCCGCTGTCACGGCCCGATCGCCGAGAGCATGCTGCACTGCCCGTGGTGCGGCACGGCGCGCAAACGCCACTCCGGCGCGACGCGCCGCCGGCTGCGCTGCCCGCGCTGTCAGCGCGGCCGCAACCCCGACTGGCGTTTCTGCGCGTGGTGCTGGGGCCCGGCCTTCGATGACGTCGCGACGCGCGAGTACCAGGACCGCGGCTACACCGCACGCTGCGCCAACCGCCGCTGCTCGCGTCGCACCATCAGTCCGTTGATGCGCTACTGCCCCTGGTGCCACACCAAGGTGACGAAGCCGTGGCGCCCCGAAGGCCGCGGCGAGCAATGCGGCCGCTGTCGCGGCGGCGTGCTGCGCGAGTTCTGGACCACCTGCCCCTGGTGCGGCGCCGGCCTACC